>JBILAN010000143.1:0-3233 GCA_044354135.1 Luteolibacter sp. | reverse complement strand
CCGGGCCGCCGATGTCATAGGTGGCACCAGCCGTTTCCGGATGGTTTAAAATTTCTGTTAGATATTCCAGCACATTGCGGATGGCGATGGGCTGGCAATGTGTGTGAACCCAACGCGGAGTGACCAGTATGGGCAGTTTTTCGGCGAGATCGCGGATGATTTCAAACGATGCCGAGCCGGAGCCGACAATGATCGAAGCCCGCAGAACCGTGAGCGGCACCTCGGATTCACGAAGGATGTCCTCGACCCTGCGGCGCGAGGAGAGGTGTTCGGAAAGCGGGCCTTTATCTGCGGCGAGACCGCCTAGGTAGATGATTCTTTTCCATGAAAGCTGCTTTGCCGCTTTGGAGAAGTTTACCGCGCAGATTTCTTCTTTTTTCGCGAAGTCACCGCCGGACCCCATCGAGTGGATGAGGTAGTAAGCGGCTTCGATGGACCGTGGAAGGGATTGCAAACTTGCTGCATCGAGAAAGTCCGCTTCCACGAGGTGCAGGCGGGTTTCATTTTCCCCGAAATGGCTTATGGGAAAGCGCCGACCGTCTCGAACGACGGCGGTGACCTCATGGTTGGCATCCAGCAAGGCGCGGATCAGCCTTAATCCGATGTAGCCGTTGGCTCCGCTGATAAGAACATGCACAGTTTCATGCTAACGCATTACGCGGGGTTGTCATGGGGAAATCTCTTGGGGAAGGATCAGGAAAGGAACCGCGATTTTTAATCGCGACATTGTGAGCGAGATATCTTGTGTCGACGTGGCGGTTGCAGTCGCGATCGAAGATCGCGGTTCGTTTCGGTTATTGGCTCATCTCCAAAGCTTTGACGGGGAGGGCGTTTTGGTAGAGGGAAGGGACTAGGTCGATTTCGCAGGGGATGCGGGCGAGGGGAGTCTGATGTCGGATGGCGGCTTCTTTCCAGAGATTGAAATGGTTGGTGTAGGATTCTTTGTAGCGACGCAGGGTTGCTGGTTCGATGCGGTGAGGGTGGCGGGTGTTCAGTTCGGCATCGATAAAATCGTAGTTTCCAGACCAATCGGGATCGGCCTCCGATTTGGTGAAGGGGCTGAAGAGGATGGGAGTTCCTTGCTTTTGTGAAAGCGTCCGAAAGTAAGGTGTGGGATCGGCTTGGAAGAGGAGATCGGATATGAAAACGCGAAGTGAATTACTACGCAGAGGGATGCGTTGGAGGTCGGGAGCCAGAGCGGGGTTGGTTGGGGTGAGGGATTCAATGGTTTTGATCCAGCGATCGGTATGGATGAGCATGGGGTCGATGATGGTTTGAGCATCGCTGAAGATGGCATAGATGCGGACGGAGGCGCCTTCCTTAATCGATGATTCTGTTAGAAATTCGAGTAGTTCGGTGCTGCGTTTTTTCTTTTCTTGGTCGAAAAACATGGAGGGTGAAGCATCGAAAATGATATCAACCACAGGACGTATCTCCTCGCGGAATAGTTTCATTGTGACCTGTCCGGTGCGGGCGTAAGCCTGCCAGTTGATGTGGCGCGGATCATCGCCTGGGGAGTAGGAGCGATGGTCTTGGAAATCCATCGATGCGCCGGTTCCCGAGCCGGCGAATTCACCAGCTGCGCCGCGCCAGACTTTGTTTCTAAATGGGAGACGGAGCATGGTGAAAACTTTAAGTTTTAAAATACAAATTTCAATAAAGAAGAAAGAAGAGATTTAACCGCAGAGATCACAAAGATCACAGAGATGTGGATTGATCCGACTTCGCTGAGGCTACGATGGACAAGTTGTTGATTGACTACGCTTTGCTCCGTCCAAGCGGACAGAACTTTGTTTTGTTGGATAATGTTCGCTTGTGCTCACACTGCTTTGTGGATTTTTGAATGAAGAGTAAGAGAAATTTAATTTGAACCTTGAAATTTGAAATTTCGGTTACTTGGGAGTGATTGAAATTTTGTGGAGGTTGGAGCTGGGGAAGTATTTTTTTGCGAGGGTATTGATTTCTGTTAGAGTGATGGAGCGGTAGTCGTTATCGCGTTCGCGAGCGAGGTCGAGGCGCTTTGGATCGTTTTGGGATTGTGAAAGCACAGTGGAGAGCCAGTAGGTGTTATCGCGCAGGGATTTTTCTAGAGTAGAAACGATGGGAGCGAGTGAACGGTCAAGTTCGTCTTGGGTGGCGCCTTTTTTTGCAAGGTCGCTGGCGATCTTGTTCATGGTGTTAAGCAATAAAGGAATGTCCTCAGGTTTGCCAATGGATTGGCCGATGAGGTATCCGAAGCCTTCGAGTGCATCAGAACCTACGGCACCCGCATCGGGGGAATAGGAAGCTCCGAGTTTTTCGCGAATTTCTTCACGTAGGCGATCGCCGAAAATGTCAGAGAGAACTTTCAGTCGACGAGATTCTTTGGTGTTGTTGCGTAGTCCATCGGTTTTCCAAATGGAGGTGGCGACTGCCTGAGGAATCTTGGATTCGTAAGTCAGGCTTTTTTCCGTGGGTGGTTTTGGAAATTTGACTGAGCGCTTGTGAACGGTTTGAGTGGCGGGTTTGAGATCGCGATCCGCGAGCGTGCCGAAAGTTTTGAGGAGATCCTGGGTGATGGTTTCTGGATGGAAATCACCGACGATGGAAATTTCGATATAGCCTTCTTGGAATTCATTTGAGAGCCAGCTTGCGACGTCGTCGATGGTGTAGTTTGAAAGCTTGGTTTGAGAGGGCATCGAGTAGCGGGAGTCTCCGCCATGGAGCCAAGATTGCATTTCTTGTTTAGGGCCGGCGGTGGTGTGTTTGAGGTTTTGGAAAATCACCGGGATGTTTTTTTGGAACTGCCAGAGACCTTCGGGGCGGTAGCCAGGGTCGGTGATGGATGCGACCATGAGTTGAAGTTGGAGGAGTTGGTCATCTGGGGTGGTTGATCCGGAAAGAATGAAAGCGTCTTCTGCGATGCTTAGAGAGGAAGATACATTGCGTCCCGCTAGAATTTCTGCGAGTTCGTCATTTGAATGTTTTCCTAGGCCGCCGCCATCGAATACGGCAGATGCGACGGCATCCAGTAGGGGTTTATCGGCGGGTTGGGAAAGCTGGCCGTTGCCGATGCGTGCCATGATAAGAATCCGGTTTTTTTCAAAATCGGTGGGTTTGAGGTTTACCCGAACATTGTTAGAAAGAGTGATGTGGGTGATTCCCAGGTCTTCGACTGTGGAGGTTTTTTCGATTTCACCGGGAGTTCCCAAGTTGGTATAGGCGAAGGGTGCGATGATTCTAGCAGAAGGAGG
>JBILAN010000026.1:0-33710 GCA_044354135.1 Luteolibacter sp. | reverse complement strand
CTCGTGAAAGCCGGCGCACTCGATTGGACTGGTGAAAACCGAGCAACCATGTTCTCCCGCCTAGAACAGGTCGTCGCATCCGCCTCCGCAACCCAACGCGACAAAGCCTCAGGTCAATCCTCTTTGTTCGATGCTGTCGATTTCACCCCTGCACCAGCAGCTAAAGATTCACCCATCATCAACACCGTCGAAGAATGGGCGAAAGATGATCGCCTCGCTCACGAAAAAGAACTGTTAGGTTTTTACGTCACCGGACATCCGTTGGATAAATATCGCGGCATTCTCGATTCAGATAAATTCAATCGCATCGGTTTGATCGATGAAATCGAACTGGAAAACCCACGCGAGCGCTACCCCATCGCTGGCATGATACGCACGGTCGAATCTCGCATGACCAAAGCAGGTAAACCTTTCGGGATCCTCACCGTAGAGGATTTCACGGGCTCCTGCGAAGTCATGCTCTGGTCGGAATCCTTCGTCCCCGCACGCGATGCTGGCATCCTCCAACCCGGCAGCATGATCAAACTCAAAATTGGAATCCAAATCGATGACCGCACCGGAGGCCGACGCCTCACCGGAGCAAGCATCAGCGAGCTTAAATCCAAAAAATCCAATAACGCCAGCGGTGCCCTAGAACTCATCCTCTGGACCAATCGCCATACCTCAAAGGATATTGAAGAAATCCATTATCACCTCACGGGTCATCCGGGCTCAACGCCTGTCATTATCCATTTCCAAAACTCTGCAGGAAAACGCCTTTCTATCCAACCTTCAGAAATCTACTGCATCAAACGCTCCGAAGAACTCATGCGTTCCCTTGATCGGTTTATTGAGGAATAAATTCATTCCCTTATCCGCTTCATCAACCCCTCATCCGGCAACTCACACGACCCAGCTAATTTGTATCGATTCTTCGCTATCAAATCATAAAGCCCGTTTCTCAGAAGCTTTGGAAAAATCGAAAACCCAAAGGCCAAAACCCAAAACACCCCACCCAAATTTTTGCCTAACTCAATCAACGCATCGCCTTTGGTGAAAACCTCCCCATCTTCCTCTCGCAACATCACCATCGATCCCCCACCCTTTTCCGAGTAGCCTTTGAGTTCATATTTTTCCGCAAGCACTCCCTGCAATGGGGCAAATTCGATCAAACCTTTTTCGTCATATTCATAGACCAAACGCACCGATCTCTTACAAAATCCGCATTCTCCATCAAAAAATAACACCAAGCTCACAGGGAAAAAATACTCGACCTACCCAATTATCCTATTGAAAAGATTACCAACTTTTTCATTCATTCGCCTCTCAAAGCCACATGTCCGCCATCACCTTCCAACCCCTTTACATCGAACGCATCTGGGGTGGACGTAAACTCGAGACGATCTACCACCGAAATCTGCCCGATCCAACCATCGCATACGGCGAGGCATGGGAAATCGTCGATCGCCAAAACGCTCAATCCATCGTTACTGATGGCACATACGCAGGAAAATCCCTGAATGATCTGTGGAAAAATCATCGCAGTGAAATTTTTGGCGATGCCCTTCCTGACAGCGAGCATTTCCCTATCCTGATCAAAATCCTCGATTGTACCGCAGCCCTCTCCATCCAAGTCCATCCTCCCGCACACCTCATCCAAGAACTCAACGGCGAACCCAAAACCGAGATGTGGTATATTGCCGATGCCTTACCAGGCGCCAAACTCCACATCGGACTGAAACAAGGTGCCACCCGAGAGAAGTTTGAAAAAGCCATCGCTGATGGCACAGTAGCCGACCTCGTTCATTCCATCACTCCAAAAAAAGGCGATTCTCTATTTATCGAATCAGGACGCCTTCATGCTATCGGAACAGGATTTCTGATCCATGAAATTCAGCAAAACTCGGATACCACTTACCGGGTGTTTGATTGGAACCGCAAAGACTCCAATGGCAAAGCTCGCGAGCTACACGTTGAGCAATCCCTTGCCTGTATCGATTTCAACGATATCGAACCCGAACTCCAAAACACGCTTGGAAACACTTTGGTAGCGTGCCCGCATTTCATCACAACTCTTCATCATCTCGCTCCCGGAGAAACCATTGCAAATCCAGATCCAGATCATTTCTCTTTAATCACTGTAATTTCAGGATCGCTTAATCAAATTCACCCCAAAGGACAAACGATACTCTTGCCGAAATCCTCTGCTCCACTTTCTGCAAGCGAACAAACATCCGTTTTACAAATCACGATTCCGATTTAATCCGCAAAACGGTGCAAAGACTGCTTCTCTTATATCGAAAGACTTTTTTACTTTTCTTTAAGTAATTCTTTGAATCCTCTTTCCCTCCTCTCAACTTTCACTCACACTCAACTTCCCATGGCAAAACCCGCACTCGGCAAAGGACTCGGCGCACTCATCAAAAAGAATCAAAGCCTTCCCGGACAAGATCCATTAGGAAGCAATGATGAATCCCCGCGTGTTCGCGAAATCGCCATCGATAATATTGTCCCATCTCCTCTCCAACCACGTCATCAATTTATTGAGGCTCCGTTAGATGACCTCATGGATTCGATCCGCCAACACGGAATCATCCAACCACTCATCTGCCGACTCGTTGATGGAAAATACGAACTCATCGCTGGTGAACGCCGCTGGAGAGCATCCAAAAAACTGGGACGCACTCACGTTCCTGTTATCGAACGCACAGCATCCGATCGCGATGTGTTAGAAATGGCTTTGATTGAGAACCTTCAACGCGAAGATCTCAATCCCATTGAAGAAGCCGCAGGCTACGTACGTCTCGCCAAAGAGTTCACAATGAAACAGGAAGAGATCGCCACCCGCGTCGGTAAATCCCGCGCTTCGGTCGCAAACGCCATGCGCTTGCTCGATCTCCATTCCGACATCCAAATCCACCTCGCCCAAGGCCAGATCACCGTCGGCCATGCCAAAGCCATCCTTGCATTAAAAGACGCGGAAACCCAGAAACTCGCCGCCGACCAGATCATCCGCCGCAAGCTCACCGTCCGTGCTGCCGAGAAACTCACCCAATCCCTTCTCAATAACCCATCCGCGGAATCCGACCCCAAGAAGGCCGCCCCTCCGAAGGAAATCGACATCCACATCCGTGCCCTCACCAAGCGCCTCCAGGAACACCTCGCCACCCACGTCTCGATCAACCACTCCGCCAAAAAAGGCAAAATCGAAATCGAATACTACGGCAACGACGACCTCGACCGAATTCTGGACATCCTTAAGCTTCCGACTTCGAGTCTATAGATGAATCAATGAACGCCACGAATTTGCATTTTTACCCAGCGCGTAGATACACCGGAGATCTGGTCTGCTAGAGGATAAGGGGTAAATAATGAAAACAGGAGAGCGTCATTGGTTGGATGATTTTGGTTGTGGCGGCACTGATGGCAAGTGTAGCCAACGCGCAGACCAAGACTTACTACATAGGACTGTGCGTTTATCGGTTTGATCCTTTATTTTTATTTATTACTCTAACAATAAAAAACTGGTTCGGCTTCTCGCGACCAATTCACTCGGCAATGGCATCACGGGTTGAATAGCCCCAGAAATAGAAGGCGCGCGCCTAGCAGTTCAGCTACGACGGCGGAACAGTGCGAGTGCTCCCAAAGCGGCGAGGAGGGCAGTGCTTGGCTCGGGGATGGGTGTCCAGGAGAGAACAATGTCATTACTGCTATTAGCTAAGCTCCAAGAACCCTCCGATGCGAACGCGCCTGCGTTATCCGTATTGAGCAAGAAAGAACCAGTGGACGTGCCGGCACCCGAGTAGTCGATGATCGTGAAATCACGGACGGAATCCCAGAGCACGTTCGCGTAATCGATGCTGGAGGCGAAGAGGGCAAGCGTTGCCAGGGAATCGATAACGAGATTGCCACCCGTCACATTCACCCCATCGTAGTCCGTACCGCGCAGGCTGAGCGTGTTGCCTACAAACTCAGCGTTGAGGGTTGCCGTGCTGCCGTAGCTCAGGCCGTTCGTGAAAATCTGGATGCCGGGAGAATTACCGGGGGCGTGGACACCGTTGATCGTGGCGGCTCCAACAATTGTCCCAGTTCCGCTGAGCGTCGTACTCAGATTCGCCACCAAAGTACCGTTCACCAAGCCGTTCACCACTAGGGCAGAACCGCTGTTGGAGACGGTTACTGCAGAGGAGGCGTGCGTGCTGCCGTCGAGCGCGATTTCGAGTGTGCCGGCGTTGACGGCGGTCGCTCCGGTGTAGCTGTTAGCACCGCCGAGTTTCAGTGTGCCTGAGCCCTCCTTGGTGAGAGCTGTGGCGGTGGTGCCGTTGGAGATGATGCCGCCGAGCGTCAGGGTGTTAGCTGAGATCGTAATGGTGCGCGAGATGCCTGCGGCACTTCCAAGAGAAACTCGTCCCGTGCCAAAGTTCAGGCTCTTGCTGCCCGTGAACGTTAGGTTCGCGTTCAGCATCATGTTCGGATTGTGCGTGGATGTGGTGATCGCCGCGCCGCTGAGGTTATCAAGCGCGCCGCCATTCATAGTCAACCATTGACCGGTACTTACTGTTGCGCTGGTGGTTCCAGATGTTTGCACCGCACCAGCGTTATTGTAGCCGAGGGTTCCGCCATCGACCCAGAACTGCCTTAATGTGGTCGAGGCACCACCCAATCCAAACTTCAGGGTTCCATCCAGGTTCAAAATACCTGCGGAAACTCTGCTGGTATTCCCCGCCTTCAAATCCACATTGCCCACGCTCCAAGTAGCGGTGGTGTTCTTGGTGATGGACAACTGCTGAGCCGCGCCGGACGTCTCGGTGATGCTGGTTATTGTGTTGGTGCCGGCCCCGCCTAAAATCAGTGCGATGTTGCCTGCAGTAAAGCCAGCGCCGGAGGTGGTAGCCGTCACCGCGCCGAGGCTCATCCCGCCCGTGGTGGGGGCCAGAGTTAAACTGCCTTGGAGAATGCTCGTTGTGCCACTGTAAGTATTGGCGCCGGTTAGAGTGAGGATGTTGGTACCCCATTTGGTCACACCGACAGCCCCACCGCCAGTGCCGGTGGAATTGATGACGTTGTCCGAGACGGTGAAGGCGCCCCCTGTGGTGTCGAAGGCGATTGCCGAGCCTGCGGCGAAGCCGGTGGTGCTACTACCGTTCGCACCGCTAAGGTTACTCAGCAGCGTGGTTACATTGCCTGTCGTAAACTGGCCTGCTCCGCCCACATTGAGGGCAAGGGTCGCTCCGCTAGCCACGCTGATGTTGGACGCTGTCCAGCTTGCCGAGGTGTTGTTGTAAAGCGAAACCTGGTTGGCGAGTTGCAGAATACCCCCGCTGATGGTGATGGTTCCAGCGAAAGAGTTAGTACCGGAAAGCACCAGCTTACTAGTGCCACTCTTGGATAAGTTTCCTGCGCCGCTGATTCCGCCGCTGACGGTGAAGCTGGCCGTGCCGTTGCCGGTGAAGAGGGTGTTGTTGGTGAGCACAAGGTTGCTCTGGACGTTAAAAGTAATGACTTGTCCGTTGGTTCTTACTGAGCTCAGATTCACCTGCGGAGTGGTGCTTCCGTTGGACACGAATTCCAAGGGACTCCCAGCAATGTTGATCAATGCATTGAATGAACCGTTGGCAGCAGTCGAGTTGCCGGTCAAACTCAGCACGTTCAACTGAAACGGGTTGGCGATATCGTTGGTCAGGGTATTCGTCTCAGCCGTGGAGTTACTCCCATAAGTGTAGCCAATACTCAAGGTCGTATCAGCGGCGCTAACAGGAGCTGCACTCCAGCTTTCGCCGCCAGACCAATTGCCATTGATGACAGGCGTGTTGTTGTCGAGATTCGACCACGTGTAAGTGGCAGCCTGTGCGTAGGAGATGTTAAGCAAAACACTCGAAGCGATGGCTAGATTGCGGACACAGTGAAATTTGGGTTTCATAGAATGACGGCTTTTAAATACCAGAACACTATATATTTGTCATTCTTCTATCTGATGCAAATTTTACAAGGATACTTTTAATGAATTTATTTTTTACCCAGCCCGGAGTGAAGTGGCCCCGCAAAACGGAGCCAGAAGTTTATTAAAACTTTGACTGGTCTGAGAGGGGCAAATTACCCCGAAATCAGACATCAGTGACGACGGTTTCATCAGTGAAACAGAGTTCTATTCAAGTTACAGCCTCTGAGAAAAATCCTCTGACCATTCCGGAACGATTGCCAATCAATAAATGCCAGCAATTTGCTTTTTCACCTAGCGCAGAGAATACACTGAAGAGCCGGTCTGGGAAGGGGAAAAGGGGGTTGCCGATTACTTCACCCGCGTGCGCGGTGACGGCATCGATCTCTCCATGGGGTGCAACGTGTATGCGTCGGCGCGTCCGTGGAGTTCTGAGTAGCAGCCTGCGCCGTGAAAGATTGACTTTATTTTATTCATAGCGACCCTAGTCTGGGCAATACAACCGAATGAGTATTCCGGTTGTGTTGCCCAGCTTCGTTTATGAAATCTCTCATCGCTGTTGCTTTCGTCTTCTGCTCACTGCGCCTGATGGCGGCGGACAAACCCAATATCGTCGTGATCCTTGCCGATGACCTCGGCTACGGCGATGTCAGTTGCTACAATCCCACGCGTGGCAAAATCAACACGCCGCACATCGATCGCCTCGCCGCACAGGGCATGCGTTTTACCGATGCGCATTCCTCCTCCAGCGTGTGCTCGCCCTCGCGCTACACCCTGCTCACCGGCCGCTATCACTGGCGCAGCTCGCTGCAAGCCGGCATCGTCGATCTCTGGGGTCCCCCGCTCATCGCGCCGGAGCGCGTGACCATTGCCAGCCTCGCTCGCGAGCTCGGCTATCACACCGGCGCTGTCGGCAAATGGCATCTCGGCTGGGAGTGGTCCATCGAAAAAAACGATAGGTCCTTGTTTCAATTCGGAAAAAATGCCACAAGCGAAGCGACGCCCCAGCATCTCGCGGCATGGAAAAAAACTTTCTCGCAACCGATCGGCAGCGGCCCCATCACCCGCGGCTTTCAGAGCTATTTCGGCACCGATGTCCCGAACTGGCCGCCGTTTTGTTTCATCGAAAACGACAAAACCATCGGCCTGCCCAGCACACTGCTACCGCAGAAAGATCTGACCAACAATCAAGCCAGCCGTCAGGGTCCCGCCCTGCCTGACTGGAATCTGGAAAACATCCTGCCCGCCCTCACCAAGCGCACCTGCGACAGCATCAAAACCCTCGCCGCACACCCACAGCCCTATCTGCTTTATTTTGCCTTGACCACTCCGCACACACCCCTCGCCGTCAATCCCGCCTGGCGCGGCAAGAGCGGGCTCGACAATGACTGCGCTGATCTGATTCTCGAGACCGATGCCGCCATCGGCCAAGTTCTCGATGCGATCGAACAATCCGGCGAGGCCGCGAACACGCTCGTGCTTTTCACCAGCGATAACGGCTTCGCTCCTTACGTGGGCGCGAAGCAACTGGAGGCGAAGGGACACTACCCCAGCGGTCCGCTGCGCGGCTACAAATTCGATGTCTGGGAAGGCGGCCACCGCCTGCCCTTTATCATCCGCTGGCCCGCCGTGATCAAGCCGGGCAGAGTTAGCGATCAGCTCGTGCATCATGCGGATCTGCTCGCCACTCTGGCGGATGTCTGGCAGTCACCCCTCCCCGCCAACGCTGGCGAGGACAGCTTCAGCTTGTTACCGATTCTGCTCGGCAAGGACCAATCCGTTAGAGAGACAGCTGTCAGTTGTTCCGCCAACGGCGTCCCCGGTTTGCGGGTCGGATCGTGGAAATTCATCCCCGCGCCGGAACCGCAACTTTATGACCTCGCCACTGATCTCGCGGAATCGAACAATCGCGCCAACGAGCAACCCGACCGCGTCAAGGAAATGCACCAGAGGCTCGAGACGCTCATAACTCGGGGCCGCAGCACGCCTGGCCCACAGCAAAAGAACGACGTCACCATACGCCGTCATGGCAAGCCATCTCCCTGATGATCCATGAACGCTAGGAATTTGCTTTTTCACTCAGTGCGGAGAATACACTAAAGAGCCGGTCTTAGAAGGGGAAAAGGGGGTTGACTCGATGCTCAGTTTATGTTTACCAGTTCTGAGGACAAAAAAAGAATACATCGTAGAGCCGCTTACAACAGGTTTTTTTAGCGGGGCACTTGATCCTAAAAAGCTCCAGAATGCATTAAATCAAAAAGGTATGCAGGGCTGGAAATTTGTTAAGTCGATCCACGAAACAAAAAAGATATTGGGCATTTTTTCCAGAGAGGCTCACTTTGTAATTTATGAGCGCGAGTTGCCGATGCATCCGCCACAGTAAATGTGCAAGCAGCTCAAAAGCGAGCTTTACTAACGATACGGAATGTAACTCGAATCTTACTTTGCAGCCCATGCAATTACCACCCCATCCGTGTTATAATACATTGAAGGTAAACGCCTAACTGCGAACGCCGTTTCTAACCATACGCACCAGCCCGCCCGGTTCATTCCGTGGCGGGCTGTTTCGTTTCCAACCCATCCACATCCTAAAACAATTATGATTCCTATCATTCCACCAACTCGTCTTGCTCGTCATTGAACCCAATCACGAAGCGCATCCACCACCCTAAAGCTGCTGCCACTGCTCGCCTTTCTAATGGCGTGTGTCTCATGCCAGGAACAAGGGCCACCGCTCGTCGATACGACACCACTGGGCGATGGCCTCCGGGTTATCACTTACGCCGTCGTGGGGGCATCCGTGCTAGGCGTTTTGGGCAAACTAGTCAAATAACCACACCTGACACACTAGCTATCAACTATTAACCATCAAAAATTATGCTCTTCAGAATCCACTACATTACATCGCCGCGTTCGTATGGATCGCCCTCATTGCAATTGCCTGCTCGGTCTTGGCCGAATTCTGGCTTGCTATGATCGCGGGTGCGCTCATCGCCGTGTTACTGGTGCGCATCAATGCTAGGAATTTGCTTTTTCACCTAGCGCGGAGAATACACTAAAGAGCCTGTCTTAGAAGGGGAAAAGGGGGTTGACTCAGCGTTCGGAATCAGTTCCGGCGGCGGCGAAGGAGACCTAGGAGGCCGAGCGGTCCGAGAAGCGCGGTGGAGGGTTCGGGTATGGCGGTGCCGATGACCAGCGCGCTGTAGCTGGGTTCAGTCCCAGTAATGGTGAACGATTGGCTGCCGGAATCCGCAGTGAAGGTCGCAACGATATATCGGGTTTCTCCGCCAAGATGACTCCCAAAAAAGGGGCTGTCGACGCCTCCGCTGGCGATTCTCGAGTTGGACAGGATGTTTCCATCAGGTGCGGACGAGAAAAACTGCACGGTGTATTGGGTGCCTGATGACAACCCCGAAAGATCGAACGAGGCGGAATTATTATCGTCACCTATGACTCGATCCAGGACAGTGCCCCACGTCTGGGGAGAGCCGAGGGTGGAAATAACATTGGAGTTGCCGGTGCTAGTGCTTTGGAAAGCGAATCCGGTGGTAGTCACGTTGATCCCACCCGCCGAGCCACTGGCATTCTGCGCGATGCCGGTGAATGTGACATCCGTCCCACCCGTTCCTCCGGGGCCGTTGTTGATCGTGGTGGTGGAGCCGTTGAAATTCACGCCTCCGTAGTTGAATCCGCTGGGAGTCTGGATGGCGGTGTTATCGGTAACGGCGACCCATGATCCCCAGACCACGGTAGCCGCATCGGATGACAGCGGGAGGACGAAAACCATCCAGCTGATAATGGGCAGGAACTTGCATTTGGTTTTTGATTTCATTTTTCTAATTCGTGTTTGGTTTTTTCTTAGGACGGACTGTGCCGCACGTCCCGTTTCTAGGACGCCCTGAGCCCGTCCTCAAAGAAAAATACACTTTGACAACTATCCTCATTAGTCTCATGGTTTTCGCCGTTATGGATGATAGAAGGGAATGGATGAGGGTATCGACGTCGGGGCAACTGGCGGCACATCTGCGGGGCGAGCTGGCGCGGGGGCGCTGGCATGGAACGATGCCCGGGGTGATGCGGCTGGCGAGTGAGCTGGGGGTGGGGCGCGACGCGGTCGAGGCTGCATTCCTAGAACTGGAGCGGCAGGGGATATTGCACAGCCGGGGCAAGGGCCGCGGGCGGGTTATCAACCTCGCATCGGCCGGCCGCACCGAATCGGGCCTGAAAATCGCGATTTTGGACTTTGATCCGCCTTCAAAAAACGAGGGATGGGTCATCGATCTGCTGCACCAGATGGCGGAGGCGGGCCACTCCGCGTCCTTTACCACCAAGACGCTGGTCGAATTGGGGATGAACGTGCAGAGGGTTTCCCGCCTGGTGCGGGAAACGGAAGCGGATGCCTGGATCGTGGGCGCGGGTTCGATGGAAGTGCTGGAGTGGTTTGCGCGGCAGGGCATACCGACCTTTGCCTTATACGGAAGCCGGAAGGGGGTGGCTGTTGCCGGTGTAGGGCCCGATTTCCTGCCCAGCTTGCTGACAGTCATGCGGCGCCTGATCAGTCTGGGCCACCAGCGGATCGTGATCCTCTCGCGGCGGGGACGCCGGTCGACCCGATCTGATCGGCTGGAAAAATCCCTACTTCAGGAAATGTCCGCCCACGGCCTACCCACCAGCTCCTTCAACCTGCCATCCTGGGAGGATCACGCGGACGGATTCCGACACTGTCTTGACTCGCTCTTCAAATACACCCCGCCGACCGCGATCCTCATCGAGGAGGTTCCCCACTTCGTCGCGACCATGCAGTTCTGTGGCGAGCGCGGTTACCAGATCCCCCGCGATGTTTCACTGATCTGTTGCACATCTGACACCGCATTCGCCCTCTGCAAGCCCCCGGTCTCCCATGTCACTTGGGCAACCCAGCCGATGATACGCCAGGTCATGCGCTGGGTTGATAACATCAGCAGGGGAAAAAAAGACCTCCACCAGTCGATGATCAAGGCCACGTTCATCGAAGCCGGGACGATCGGACCGGTGAAAGGGCACAGGTGAAGGACAAATGACCGGAGGTGCCTGTTATTCAACGGCTGGCACGCCGTCGCTCGCGCAGCACTGGGCGATGGCCTCCGGGTTATCGCTTACGCCGTCGTGGGGGCATCCGTGCTAGGCGTTTTGGGCAAACTAGTCAAATAACCACACCTGACACACTAGCTATCAACTATTAACCATCAAAAATTATGCTCTTCAGAATCCACTACATTACATCGCCGCGTTCGTATGGATCGCCCTCATTGCAATTGCCTGCTCGGTCTTGGCCGAATTCTGGCTTGCTATGATCGCGGGTGCGCTCATCGCCGTGTTACTGGTGCGCATCAATGCTAGGAATTTGCTTTTTCACCTAGCGCGGAGAATACACTAAAGAGCCTGTCTTAGAAGGGGAAAAGGGGGTTGTCCTGCTCGTTTCGTTCGCTGCACGGCTCGCGTTAGGAAAGGGTGCGCCCATAGAGAATGCAACGCATCCTCGCCAAGGCCGCCCGATCATCGCCGCACGCGACGCACGCCGAACATCAAAGCAAATCCTCCGATAGCTATGGCTGAGGTGAAAGGCTCCGGAATTGCCGCCACATTGTCGATCGAGATAGTGTTGCCGCTTGTGCCGGCCTCGGCAAAGCCACCGTTGGAACTCTTGAAAACCGGATTCCCAGCACCGCCGAAGATTTCCAGCTTGTTCACGCTGGAGAGGGTGCTGGCAAAATCATTTGTTCCACCCCCTACGTAGTTCATACTGGAGGCCTCCAGGTTAAAAGTATACTTGGTCCAGTCACTACCCGAGGCAAAGGTGATTGGATTGGTGGAAAACACTCCACCCGTTCCGCTGATCGCCACGCGCATGTCGATGTTCGCGCCGGAGGTGACGTTAGCCCAGAAACTGATACCGGCAACTCCAGCTGCCGCGTAATCCCCGGTCCAATCGGCTTGAGCGGACCACATAAGCCATTTGCCGTTGGCACCGCCTCCGTCGGAATAGTGGCTTAGAAAGCCCGGTTGGCCGTTAAAGCTGTTGCCGGAGTTGTAGCTTGGCTGAACGCCTGCGCCGCCGACTTGCCAGCCTTCATTATCAGCCGTGAAAGTATCTGCTGAGGATAGTGAAATGGCCGCAGACGCCAAGGGGATTGCGAGAGAGCAAAGCAAAGTGGCGACTAACAATCTAGTTGTCATAGAATAAACTAAGTTTGGTGCTGTCGCAGTTGTCAAGGGAATTTTCGAAAATTCGATTACGCACGCAGCGCACATTGTTTGATGAGCAGCCAAACGAGAGTTTCAAAGGCTGACCAACAGCACCATTTTACGGCCACCACAAATCCGGGGTGAGGAGACTTCGTTTCCTGAATGAGATGAATGGCAGGAATTTGCTTTTGGGTTGAAGGCCATTAAAAAAGCCGCCGAAACCCTCAATTCTACTGACGTTGTAGAACTAAATCGTATCACTATTTTTTCTCTGGCTCCAGCGCCGTCTCGATCGCCTTATGAAACGCCTCCGTTAATGGCGCAGTCGGGGATCCATTTTTGGCATTAGCGCTCCCGAGCACATACATATCATTCACTGTAACACTTTGTGCCGCCATGACTTTGGCGGCGATCTTGTTGTATTCGTCTTCCGATCCAGGATCGTAATTAGGAGTGCTCCCAGGGGTAACAGGAGGGGTGGTGGTGGCCCAGATTATTTTTGCGCCAGTGGCCTTCAATCGCGGGACTAACTCGGTCAAATTCTTCTCATAGAGTTCCGGCGAGCTCACGCGCACGCCGCCAGCGGCTTTGCTCAATGCCCGGACACCCTTGAGGTCCGGATGCTTGTAACACAGATCCGCAATACCGAAGCAGAAGTAAATAACGCTCCACTTTTCTTTACCTAACAACTCATCGAGATTTGCTAGCGCATAGGATGAGTCGCCGGGATTGGCATATACGACTTGCGCTCGCCCATTGAATTCTTTAGCGGCCGAATGGGTCAGATTTTGATAGAAACTATCGCCAAGAACCAATACACGCGGTAGGGGTTCTACCGCAAGAACATTGATTCCTAACAATAGCAAAAACCCTAAAATATGTAGTTTCAGCCGTGGCATACTCAGATTCTCAATTCTGTCATTTCCCCAGTGCTATCAGCGAACTTCTCAGTCGGTGCATCGACAGCGTTGAGCATCGAGACGAAAAGATTCGCTAACGGTTTTTTCTTCGCCCCTTCGAACGCATGCAGGTTGCCGTGCTTGAAGCCCAGTGCGTTGCCGCCAGCGAGATGGATTGGATAGTTTTTCGTGCCGTGTCCGGCGTGCGAATGGGCGGAACCCCAAAGCACAAGAGTGCGATCGAGCATGTTGCCATCGCCTTCCTTGGTATCGCGCAGGCGCTGCAGGAAGTAGGCGTGTTGCTCCGCGCGCCACTTGTCCCATGGGCCGTTTTCTGGGGCGCGGCCGTGGGAGAAGTCATGCGAGGATGCTTTGCAACCAGGAAGCACGTAGGTCGGATACTGCATCGTGGGATGTGCATTGGACGATTCACTCTCGAGCATGAGCGTGGCAAAGCGCGTCGAATCAGTCAGGAATGCCAGATAGATAAGGTCATACAGGCAGCGGGTATATTCCTGCGCTTCGGTGTATGCGACTTCGAGGTTGAGTCCCTTGGTATCGACTTTGGGCAGCGGTTCATGAGTCCACTGACTGGAGCGTTCGACCCGTTGCTCTAGCGCACGGACCGTATCCAGATACTCATTCATCTTTTGTTGATCAGCTTTACCCAAACGGTTATTCAGGCTTTTGGAATTATCCAGCATCACATCCAGTACACTGGCGTCCCGCTTCAGCCGGGTACGAACTTGTTCCGGACTGGATCCGGCATACGGCTGAAACATTCGATTGAAAATTTCCTGCGGTTTCTGCATGGCGGGGATGGGTCGACCCGGGCCGTAATGGGAAAGCGTCTTGGCGTTTCCGTAAGAGCCAGTGCCGCCCTCGGTGCCAAGGACCAGCGAAGGGAAGCGGGTTTTGTGGCCGGTGATCTTGGCTGCTAATTGATCGATCGAGATGTTATTGGTCTGCTCAGTACTGGCCATTAACGCTCCGGTGCCGAAGACGTCGCCACTACTGTGGCCGCCCATCCCGTAGCCGCCAACATGATCGAGACCACGCAGATAGCTGACGTATTCCTTGAGTGGAGCGAACGGTGCCGAAGATTTATTGAAAGTCAGCGGGCCGGGATCCATGCACGGAAACCAGTTCCACTCGTGGTGCGGCTTGCCGGCAATGGGGATTCCTTCATTGGTGTCGGGCATGTAAGCGCCGTAGGCGAAATAGCTGATCATCATTCGCTTGGGCAGCGCTTTGCCGGCATTAGCAGCCTTTGCCGATCCAATCATGCTTTCCAGAAACGGTAAGGCCAATGCAATGCCGGTGCCCCGGAGAAATTCACGTCGATCAAGATGCCATGATTTTTTTTTCATATATGTTGATGTGTTGTTAGATAGGATTTCTTACAGCTAGGGTTTTCCCCGAAAAGTGTCACTCTGACAAATGGCAATGAGCATGTCTTGAAAGCGATAGTCGTTTTTCTTGGTCTGACTGCATATTTGTTCGACAAGGAGAAAATCTTTATATGTTAGAATCCGCCCGAGGCTATAACTTAGAAATCTTCGCACTACGTTCTCAGCGATATCGTCTTTGCGTTCCTCTAGCAGAAACGCCTTGAGCTGCTCCATCCCGTCAATCGTCGGACCGCGTGGGACGCGGGCGTCAGCTTGGATTTCGACAGTGTTGACCGTCTTGAGGTAGGCTTCATATCCCGCCATATCTTTGTCAATTTTTTCGATGAATCCCCTGACGTTGACGCCCTCTTTAGGTGCCATTGGCTGATATTTTCCGATCGCATTGTATTTTTCAAAAGGGATTCCCCAAGGGTCGAGACTTGCATGGCATACGTTGCAAGTTTCTTCCTTCCGGTGCTGGCGCAGCATATCCTTGATCGTCACAGCTTTCTCCGCTGCTACGCCGACGGTGTCCGCCAGCGCCGGCACCTCGGCTGGCGGCGGCTTCACATCTTCACCGAGGATCGCCTCACGCAACCACACCGCACGATAAATCGGATGCGGCGCCGAGCCGGTCGAGTTTGCCACCAGCACCGAGCCATGAGTGAGCAACCCGCCGAGATGATGTTCCGGCTTGAGCGGGACGGGACGCAACTCGTTGCCTTGCACCCCGGCAACCCCATAATGTCCCGCGAGCGGTTGATTCAACATTGCAAAGTTAGAATCCACCAAATTCGTGATGCTGGCGTTTTGCTTAATTAACTCCGCGATGAAGCCCACGGTCTCATCCTCCATGTAATCGCGAATCGTTGGACGATTTGCCACTTCCCGTCCCTTCGCTGCGCCGCCTGCACCAAACAGAAACCGGGGGAACAGCTGCAGGTTGATGTTCCGAGTTTTCGCCTTCGAAATACTCAGCCATTGCAGGGTAAAACTCTTCACAAAATCACCGGATCGTTTGTCTGCGAGCAACCTGCGCACTTGCGTTTCAATCATAGCCGGATCATCCAGCTTACCCTGCGCAGCGAGTGCAAGCAGCGTGTCATCCGGCATGCTACCCCAGAGGAAATAAGACAGCTTGGAAGCCAACTCGTATTGCCGCGTGGTGGCCCCATCATGGGCGACTGTATGATAGAGAAATTGCGGCGCAGTGAGCACCAGCGCCAAGGTTTCTCGGAGGGCGTCTTCCAACGTCGGAGAATCACCCTCCAAGATATTGTAAACCTTCACGAACCGATCAACTTCTTCCGGCAGCACTGGCCGGCGAAACGCCCGTGTCATGAAACGACTGAGTAATTCCCTCACATAAGCCGGCTTATCGGTTTCACGTAACGGCGAGGCAAACATGATCCGAGTGTGATGCTCCGGTGGCCACACATCAACAATCGGCGCTTCAAACTCTAGCGATTCGACGGATACCCGTGGCCCAGAGACGTCCCATCTTCCACCACCGTCGTTATAGTCGTTGAGGTGGCCGTTGTCCCAGAGATTCACTGGCTTGACGCACAGCGCCGGAGGCGACATTCCACCTTTTAGCGATATCGGCGGACGCACGGGAAAGTTTTCTATACGGCCGCGCATCTCAAACATTTGAGGATTGTCCGTGGTGTTGGTCAGTCGTAGGTTGCCGACGGGCTCAAGCAGAAAGACCGCTTGAAACCCAGGCGGATAACCCATCACCATTTGCAGTGGAACGCTGTCAACTCCCGGCGGCAAGATCGCAGATGCCTTAAATCGAATGCGGAATTCGCCAGTTTTTGGCCAGCTTTTCAGATTCAGGCCCTCGCCTGCGGCATTGCGACCAGCGCCACGATAGACGCCAATCTCGTCGGCGTTCTTGGTTGCGGCAGACGTGACTTTTGCTCCCCACTTCGCCTCGGAACGATGGATCTCCGGCTTTCCTGGATCCACGATTGCCGAAGCCATCGCGCGCTGGGCGCACTCCAAGTAACGATCCATCTGTTCGGGGCCGATCAACATGAACTCGGCCGTATTATTGAAGCGATAAGCTTTCTCCGGATCCTCAGGCAGGCCGCCAGAGAGTTTCAAATCGAACCCGAGCAGATCGCGCATGGTGTTCTGATATTCGAAGTTGGTGAGACGACGCGCGGTTGGAACCGTGGGTGCCAAATCAGGGCTGCTGGCGAATTTACGGATGTTGGCCTCAATCCATGTAATGATCGCCTTGCGGTCCGCATCGTCCGGCTGCTCCTCATCCTCTGGCGGCATCTCACCGCTTCTCAGTTCCTTAAGGATTTTCTCCCACCGCACTAGATCGCGTCCTGCCGCCAGACCGCCATTGATATCGTGCAGCGTGATTTTCCCCTTACTCTTTTTCGGACCGTGACAGGAAACGCAGTGGGCTTCGAAAAGCTTGCCAATGCTTTCAGGCACAGCTGTTGCATCATCTGGCGCAGCGGATGCAGAATTCGGCAAGATTGAAAACAACAGGCACCCAGCGACCAAGATTGGCCGGAGGGCAAACGCTGTTTTGATTTTCATCATATCCGTTATTTTTTTGACGCTTTATTGAGTTCTACCATGGAGCGCCCCATCGCTTCTCCCATCAACCAGTAAGACTCGCCATTGCTGTTCTAGTGGAAAAATGAATGAATGCTAGGAATTTGCTTTTTCACCCAGCTCGGAGAATACACTGGAGAGCCTCTCTGGGAAGGGAAAAAAGGGGTTGTCAATGACAAGAAAATTACTTTTAGCGTTGTAATGCTAGGAATTTGCTTTTTCACCCAGCTCGGAGAATACACTGGAGAGCCTCTCTGGGAAGGGAAAAAGGGGGTTGTCAATGACAAGAAAATTACTTTTAGCGTTGTTGTTGAGGAAGAGAACGACAGTGGGCATGAAATGGATTGCTGAAAAGTTGAAGGAAATAGAAAGAATGTTAGATAGCGGGGACTGACCCGAAAAACCAAAAAGATTATCTCTGATGTATATAGGTATAGGAGCGGGAATATCGGGTTATTTAGTGACAATTCTTCAATGGATAGTCGCGTGCAAGGCGAGATGCCCGCTCTGTCAGACGCCCATACTTGCAGACAAAACCTGTTCCCGTCATCGCGAAGCAAAAACCATATTCGGCAGCTACCACGCCCGCGTGACCCTCGCCATTATTTTCAAAAACCCGTTTTATTACCCCTACTGCAACCAACCTACGAAATTACAACAGCGGAACCACGACAAACCGGAATGAGGCCGAAGAGCCCCTGAATTTGAAAATTTTTAACCATCAATTTCAGGAAAAATTTCGAGTATCTCCCCGCTCCTCAAAAATTCAACCGCACATGGTTTGCTGTCGCGAGGCTTTATAGGCAAATGGATTCATCCGTTGACATCGAGCTGGAAAGCTGGAAAGCTGGGTTTATGAAAACAACCATGGATTTACCTGAGGATTTGATTCGGGAAATGAAGTTACGGGCCGTGCGTGAGGGGCGTAAACTCCGCGAAGTGGCAGAGGACGTTTTGCGACGGGGCTTGGCAGCCCAATCAACTCCACTTGAAGGAAGCATCCGACAAAGAGTGAAATTACCCATCATTCCATGCCCGCCGGGCGCGAAGCCTTTTGAACTTACGGGTGATCGCTTACTGGAACTGGCCTCAGAAGTAGAGCAGACTCATCCGACCCCATGAGATATTTGTGTGACAGCAACGTTTTTCTGGCTCTTGTGGTCGGGCAACACGTCCAACATTCGATTACAGCAAAATGGTTTCTTGATCTAAAGCAAACCGACACCGCTTTATTTTGCCGAGCCACCCGAATTTCATTTTTACGGCTTCTGACTCAGAAAATCGCGCTTGATTTTCAGTCACTTACTAACCTTGAAGCCTGGCAAGCACTCGATCGCTTACTGGAAGATGATGCAACGGGCTTCGCAACCGAACCCGAGGGATTGGACGACGTTTGGCGTAAACTTTCCGAGACCCACACATCCTCACCTAAAATCTGGATGGACGCTTATTTGGCGGCCTTCGCCATCTGCGGCGGCATGCGATTCGTCACTCTGGATAAAGACTTCAAAAATTTTGAACCAATGGGCCTTGATTTACTTCTTCTCACATCCTGAAAAATTCTTCTCCCGCAATGTCCGCCCAACGTTCCGCCGCATCCCTTGCCTCCAAGCTCGCTGAAGCAGGCCACATCGCCTATTTTGCGGGTGGTTGTGTGCGTGACAAACTACTGGGTGAGGAGCCGAAAGATTTCGATATCGCGACCTCCGCCACTCCACATCAGGTCCTGGCTTTGTTTCCGGGCTCGAACGAGGTCGGCGCCCATTTCGGTGTGGTCATTGTGAAGCACGATGGCCATCACGTCGAGATTGCCACCTTCCGCACCGATGGCTCCTATGGCGATGGTCGGCGTCCGGACTCCGTGACCTTTTCCACTCCCGATGAGGACGCGCATCGGCGGGATTTCACCATCAACGGGCTTTTTGAAAATCCGTTCACGGGAGAAGTGATCGATCACGTGGGAGGCCTTCCGGATCTCAACGCCCGCATCATCCGCGCGATCGGCACGCCCGCCCATCGTTTTCAGGAAGACGCCCTCCGCCTGCTGCGTGCGGTGCGGTTTTCGACCACTCTCGGCTTTTCCATCGAACCCGCTACTCTCAAAGCCATCACGGAAAATGCTCAGCTGTTAGATAAAATTTCACCGGAACGGATACGCGATGAGTTTTCGAAAATCATCAGCTCACCGAACCGCCGCCGAGGATTGGAGTTGCTCGTTGTAACCCATTTAATCGATCATTTTATTCCCGAGGTTCTGCCTTTGATGGGTTGTGAGCAACCGCCGCAATGGCATCCGGAAGGAGATGTCTATGTTCATACCTGCATCATGTTGGAGATGTTAGAATCTGATGCCCCGCTCACGCTTTGCCTCGCGGTGCTACTTCACGACATCGCTAAGCCACCCACGCAAACCACAGATCCCGATGGCCGTATCCGTTTCAACGGGCACGACACACTCGGCGCGGAAATGGCTGAGACGATTTTGACGCGTCTAAAATATTCGAACGCTGTCATCCGCGATGTCGTTCACATGGTCTCGCGTCATATGCAGTTTATGAATGTGCAACAGATGCGCAAAGCAAAGCTCAAACGTTTCATGTCTGAACCGACTTTTTCCCAGGAAATGGAACTGCATCGGGTCGATTGCGCGTCATCGAACGGTTTCACCGATAACTATGAATTTCTCAGCGAGAAATCCGAAGAATTCGCCAGTGAACCGCTCATCCCTCCCCCGCTCATCACCGGCAAAGACCTCATCGAAAAAGGCCTGAAACCCGGGCCACGCTTCAAAGAAATGCTGGAGGAAATCCAAACCGAGCAACTCGAAAACCGATTATCTACCCGGGAGGAAGCGTTGGCCTATCTCGAAACACTTTTGTAGCGAAAATTTCAACGCAAAGCCGCAAAGATCGCTAAGGGTCGCAAAGCCAATTCTCAGCAATCATTTCCTGAATTTTTTAGTTCTTCCTTTGCGTTACCTCTGCGTTCTTTGCGCCTTTGACTCCGCTTCGCTCCGTCCAAGCGGTTACGGCTTCGCCACTAAGTAAAGATTCGTTACCACTCATCCTGCTTTACTTTGAAATTCTAACTTGCACGCATTTAAATATGTTCATAAGAACATATTTAAATGAGCACAAAGAAATCCCCCCACCCCAAGCAATTAACTACCAACTCCGGAGTCGTCCTCGCGACTGACAAGCTCGCATCACTCGTCCACAACCTGCGAAACGAAAAAGTGCTTCTCGATTCAGATCTAGCAGGGCTTTATCGTGTCACGACCAAGGCATTGAACCAAGCGGTCAAACGCAACCTCGAACGCTTCCCCGAGGATTTCATGTTCCAACTGACCGCAGCGGAACATGTCCAACTGAACCGGTCACAGATTGTGACTGGTTCACAACGCCATCGTGATCCGCGCAACCTCCCATATGCATTTACCGAACAAGGAGTCGCCATGCTTTCCAGTGTCCTCCGCTCACCCCGCGCTGTGGAGGTAAACATCGCCATCATGCGAACCTTCGTCCAGCTTCGCCGCCTGATGGATTCCAACCAACTCCTTGCTGAAAAAATTGAGAACTTGGAACAGAAATACGCAGAGCACGATCAGAATTTCACCCTCGTCTTTGATGCAATCAAACAGCTCATCACAGCAGATTCCACTCCGAACAAAGAAATGGGCTTCCACGCAGTCCCAGAAACTCCGTAAGACAAGTCAGGGTGGTCAACTGGGGAGAAGAAATCCGCACATGAACGCTAATTTTGGGATAATCAAATCCTATTCCGGTCTTCTGTCTTCTGTCTCTCTATCTTCTGTCTCATGCACATTCTGCCATTTTCTTCGCAAGGATGAATCTGGCTTGGACGTTCCTTAAAACTCCGCCTAGTATCACGCCAATGACTTCCGAAATTCCTACTTCCGTCTCCGATCCCATCAACGCGAAAATCCTCGCCGTTTCCGAAGACCTCATCGCAGGCTTTCAACGCCATCCTTTTCAAGTGATCGCGGAAAAATCGGGAGTTCCGCTTGATACGGTCATCGAGCGCATCAAGGCCATGCTTGAAGCCGGCATCATCCGCCGCGTCCGCCAGACGATGCTCGCCACGAAACTCGCCCATGGCGCGCTCGTCGCATGGAAGGTGCCGGAGGAAAAACTCAACGCGGCCTTCGATTTCATGGCGAAGGAAGATCCGTTTTCCGGCCACGTGGTGATCCGTTCCACCGATACCGAAGTCTCCGGTTCCGGTTACCGCCTCTGGACCACACTGAAAGTCCCTGTTGGCGAATCTCTCGATTACCACGCCACCAAACTTCTCAGCCTCACCGGTGCGACCGAATACCTGCTCATGCCAGCCAACGGTGTGTTCGCCCTCGGCGTTGGTCATGTCCGCCGCAAAACCATGGAGCCCGGTGAAAAAGCCGACGAACCGGCGGTGATGATGACAACGGTCCCCGCCGATCTAACCGAACAGGAATGGGACATCCTGCTGATCCTTAAAGAAGAGCTCACACTCGATGAGATCAACGAAAACCCTTGGGAAAAACGCGCGGAGCAAGCCGGCGTCTCGCTCGACCTTTTCTGTGAAATCGCCGAAACCCTGAACCAGAAAAAAGTCATCGGTCGTTTTTCTACTTTCCTCGAACACGTCAAACCATCCGCAGAAACCGGCGAGCGCGTAACCCGCTTCAACGGCCTGTTCCATTGGGCTGTGCCAAAAGGTCGTGAGATGGAAGGTGGTAGCGAGGTGGGTCGCCACTTCTGCATGACTCACTGCTACTGGCGCGAAGGCGGTTCGCAATTTGGCGACGTCAACGTCATGGGCGTCGTCCACGGCACCGAAAAAGACCGCGTGCTAGCACACAAAGCAGCGATCGATAAGCACCTCGAATCCATCGGCATTCCCGTCAGCTACACCAACGTATTTTGGGGTGGTCGTTCAGAAATCAAACCTTCAGAGATCTCTCCGAAAGTTTATAAAGAGTTTCACGCGAAATACGCGTGAGCCTTATTTTACGTCAAGCGCTGGAATACCGAGTTGCTCTGGCAATGCGACGCGTGGTCGATCTGTTAGAATTTCTGGATCACCGTGTGTAATTAGCACGGTGTGCTCGAAATGTGCGGAAGGTTTGCGGTCCGCGGTGATGACGGTCCAGCCATCATCCATAATGCGGACTTCAGCAACACCGGCGTTAATCATCGGCTCGATGGCTAAAGTCATGCCCGGCATCAAGGTGGGTGATTTGCCACGCGGGCGGAAGTTTGGAACTTGGGGTTCTTCGTGAAGTTTGCGACCAACACCATGACCGACAAATTCGCGTACGATGGTGAAACCGAAAGGCTCTGCATATTCGGCAACGGAACCGCAAAGATCCGCCAATTTCCGGCCGGCGCGCGCATGCGAGATCGCCTCGTAAAGCGATTGTTCCGTGACGGCAAGTAGGCGTTTGGTTTCGAGAGGAATTTCACCACAAGCCACCGTGCTCGCATTGTCCCCGATGAAACCGCTTTTGATGATCCCAACATCGATTTTTACAATGTCCCCCAGTTGGATGCGGCGCGGCCCGCCAATGCCGTGAACCACCTCTTCGTTCACCGAAATACAAATCTGCCCAACGAATCCGCGATAACCCAAAAACGCACTGCGGCAATCGTTCTTCGCCATGAGATCGGCCGCAAGTTGATCAATCTCCTTGGTCGTCACCCCCGGTTTCACCTCTGCGAGCAACTGCTGCAAAATCTGCGAAGCAATTTGCCCCGACTCGCGCATGCGCTCGATTTCTTTAGGAGATTTAATAGGAATACGAACACGCATCATAAGATAAGGTAGCTTGGTAAATGTTAGGAAATGGATTCGATGTGCGCGAGGATGGTTGATGAAATTACTTCACGACTGTCTGCTGCTGATAGGGAGAACAAGCAGCCAGCTTCGCGGTAATAATCGATGACCGGAAACGTGTAAGCAACGTATTCCGCATGACGATTTTTAAAATTCTCTTCGTCGTCGTCCCGGCGCATCTTGGCAGCACCACCGCACACCGGACAATTTCCTGATAGTAGTTCATCGGTCTTTCCAGACCAGCGACAATCTGGACATTCCACTCGACTACGAATGCGACTGACTAATTTTTCATACGGAGCGACGAGAGCAATCGCGAGATCGAGTTTCTTACCGCGTTTAGAAAGCCATTGATCGAGATAATGCGCTTGGCCGAGGCTACGGGGAAATCCATCTAACACCCAACCGTTTTTTGAATCATGCCTATCTAACCATTCACCAAGGATGGGTTCTATCAAGGCGTCTGGCAAATAGCCACCACGAGCAAGAATGGGTTCTGCGGCCAGACCAAGATCGCAACGCGTTTCGATAGCCTCACGCAACAAAGCTCCAGTGCTCAGGTAATTAAGACCCAGACGTGAAGCAATCGCCCGTCCTTGAGTGCCTTTTCCTGAAGCGGGTGGACCTAGAAGAACGATTCTCATTGGATCAAAAACTCAGTAAGAAGTAGATGAAATAGGAGATCCGCCTCAACGGTGATCGCCAGATCAACCCTTGGTTGAATTGTATAAGTAGGCAGCCGCAGCCACTACGATGATGATGGCAACGACCGTGTAGAGATAGACAATCGTGTTGCGAGACGCAGCGTTGCCTGTGTTTCCAAGACGATCGTAACGGCCTTTGAGTTTTCCTTTTCTGAGGAATCCATCGTAATGCTTTTGGATGAGGTGGGTTTCCACCTGACGCATCACGTCAAGCACCACACCAACCATGATGAGAAGTGAGGTTCCGCCGAAGAAGGTAAGAATCAATGAGCTCGGTGGTAATTTGACAACGGCTCCAGTCACGGCAGGAAGGAAGAACAAACCTGCGAGGAAAATGGCACCTGCGAAAGTGAGACGAGTCATCGTGAAATCGAGGAACTCTGCTGTGGGTTTTCCTGGACGAACGCCTGGAATATAACCGCCATTGCGTTTCAAATCCTCAGAGATTTGGGAAGGCTGGAACATCATCGCAACCCAGAAATAGGAGAACAGGAAGATACCGACACCACCAAGAATGTAATACCATGTTCCACCACCCACTAGCTCGCTATAAAGTGTGTTTGCCCAACCTTGATCTTTAAAGAACCACTGCAACATCATTGGAGGCAATGAGAGCACTGCGGTTGCAAAAATGATAGGCATCACACCTGCGTAGTTCACTTTGAGCGGAAGGTATTGAGTCTGGCCTCCAAACTGTTTACGACCCACCATGCGTTTGGCATATTGCACAGCGATGCGGCGCTGAGCTTGCGTGATTGCAATCGTTGTTGCGATGACAAACAAAAGCAAAGCGATCATCACAACCATCATGATAGGAGACCAAGCACCTTTATCTTTATCGGTGAAGAATTTCCAAGCTTGGACTAAGGCACCAGGAAGAGCGGAAATGATGTTGACTGTGATGATGATGGATACGCCGTTACCAATCCCTTTCTCGGTGATCTGGTCGCCTAACCACATGAGTAATATCGTCCCCGAAACCAAAGTAAGCATCGTGAGGATGACCCAAGGAAGCGACTGATCCACAACAAGCGTACCGAATTTCTCGATTCCAGCCATATAAGGAATATTCTCTGGATTGATGAGAGTTTGCGTGACGAAATATGCCTGCACAATCGCGATGGCAATCGTGATGTAACGAGTGTATTGCGTGATTTTTTGACGACCGCCATCTTCACGGGCAAGTCTTGAAAATTTCGGAACGATCGCGGTCATCAACTGCACCATGATGGAAGCAGAAATATATGGCATGATACCTAGAGCGAAGACACCAGCTTGGGTCAGACCACCACCTGAGAAAACCTGAAGAATCGCACCGATACCACCTGCCTGATCAGGGCTTTTCTGTGCAAGTGAATCGAGCCATGCTTTGATGACCGATCCATCCACACCTGGCAGGGTGATATGCACACCGAGGCGGACGATAACGATAATGGCGAGTGTGAAAAGAATCCTATCCCGAAGTTCAGGGATATTCCAGGTGTTCTTGAAAGCGGAGATCATGATATTTAGAAAACTTCAGTGTGAATATAGTTACTTTTGATAACACGGAGAGGAAGCTCATGGCTTCCTCTCCTAAATCAGTGTTGTTGACGTTTGGTTCGTCAAGCTTAGAGCTTAAGATTTTGGAGCAGGATCAACGATGCTACCACCGGCTTTTTCGATTTTAGCCTTCGCAGTTGCGCTGACTTTGTCGAACGTAACGGTGAAAGATTTCTCTACTTCGCCGTCGCCAAGAAGTTTGATTTTGTCGCAAGGACCATTGACCAAGCCAACTTCGCGGAGGGCTTTTTCGTCGATGGTTGCACCCGCATCGAAGCGATCATCGAGATCACCTACGTTGACGACGATGAATTTGTCGCGGAAGTCGTAGTTGTTGAAACCACGCTTGGGAAGACGACGGTGTAGAGGCATCTGACCACCTTCGAAACCAACACGAGTGCCGGATCCGGAGCGAGCCTTCTGACCTTTGTTACCTTTACCGGCGGTTTTACCTGTTCCGGAGCTTTCACCTGCACCGAGACGTTTGACACGATGTTTGGCGCCTGGATTTGGCTTTAAATTATGAAGTTCCATATACTTGTTAGTTAAAAGTTATTAGTTAGAAGTTATTAGGGAAGAGGCTCTGCACTGGACTTTAACCAATAACAAATAACCTCTAACTTGATCTTCAGATTGCCTTTTCCTTCTGCTTTTTGCCACGTGAACCGAGAATTTGCTCACGGCTGCGGACGGATGAAAGGGCTTTGAGGGTTGCTTTGACGACGTTGGCGTGGTTGGAGGAACCCATGGATTTCGCGAGGACGTCGCGGATACCAACGGCTTCACAAACAGCGCGGACACCACCACCAGCGATGATTCCCGTTCCGGGAGATGCTGGTTTGAGAAGCACTTTACCACCACCGAACTCGGCGTAGATTTCGTGAGGAATCGTGCCGTCGACGATGTTCATCGGCTTGAGAACCTTACGGGCTGCCTCGCTAGCTTTTTTGATGGCGTCTGCAACTTCGTTGGCTTTACCGAAACCAAGACCGACTTTGCCGAGCTTGTTTCCGCAAACCACGAGGGCAGAGAAGGAGAAACGACGTCCACCTTTTACGACCTTGGCACAACGGTTGATGAAGACCACTTTTTCAGCGAGTTCATTGCCTTCGCCGTCGGTGATTGCTTGACGCTCTTCACGACGTGGGCCGCCGCTGCGACCGCCACGACCTTGACCGCCACCATTGCCGCCGCCGAAACCACCGCGACCTTGGCCGCCTTGGTATCCGCCGCGTTGTGGTGCTTCGGTTTCTGGAGTTGTTATGACCGCCTCGGCGGTTTCGTTATCAGGAGTATTAGCCATGTGTTAGGTGAAATTAGAATTTGAGACCGGCTTCGCGGGCAGAGTCGGCAAGGGCTTTCACCTTACCATGATAGAGGTGACCACCACGATCGAAGACCACGTCTGAAATATTGGCGGCTTTCGCGCGCTCTGCGATCAGTTGGCCGACTTTCTGGGCAGATGCGATGTTGGCAGCGTTGCCTTCGAAGCTTTTGTCCATGGTGGATGCGGATGCGAGGGTGCGGCCTGCTGAATCGTCGATCAACTGCACGTAGACATGTTGGTTCGAGAAATGGACAGCGAGGCGAGGACGCTCGGTAGTGCCGACCACCTTGCGGCGGATACGGCTGTGGATCCGTTGACGGATAGTTTTGCGTTGGATAGTGCTCATTAAACAGAGATGGTTTATGGTTATTTGCCGACGCTTTTGCCTTCCTTACGGCGGACTTTTTCGTCTGAGTAGCGGACGCCTTTGCCTTTATAAGGTTCTGGCGGATAGAAGCCACGAACTTCAGCAGCGAACTGACCGACGAGTTGTTTATCGATGCCTTCGACCTTGATCTTGGTGTTTTCGTTCACCGTGACAGTGAGGCCGGAAGGGATGGGGTGAAGCAAAGGATGCGAACGGCCAAGGGAGAGATCGAGATCTTTACCTTTGACAGCAGCGCGCAGACCGACGCCGTGGATTTCAAGATCTTTGGAGAATCCGGTGGATACGCCAGTGATCATGTTGTTAACGATGCTGCGAACGGTGCCGTGAAGGGCACGATGAACGCGTTGCTCGGAGGCGCGGGAGACGACAACAGTGCCGGCTTCTGATTTGAGCGAGATTCCTGCAGGAACCGAGAAGTCGAGTTTGCCTTTTGGGCCTTCGACAAGGACGGTGTTGCCTTCAACTTTGACGGCAACCTTATCAGGAAGAGAGATTGGTTTGAGTCCGACTCGTGACATAAATAGTTACTAGGTTCGAGTTTAGGGATTACCAGATGTTGGCGAGGATTTCTCCGCCGAGTTTCTGACGTTTTGCGGATGCACCGGACATCACGCCTTTCGGGGTCGAAAGGATGGAGATGCCGAGGCCGGACAGGACGCGTGGGATGTCTTGGGAACCGACGTATTGGCGGCGACCAGGTTTTGAGACGCGTTTGAGATCAGTGAGGACGGGACGACCATCGACAAACTTCGGGCTGATTTTCAGCTCGGTGCGCTCGCCGGTGACGACTTCGTATTTCCAGATGTAGCCTTCTTGTTTGAGAATCTCAGCGATGTCTGCTTTGATTTTGGAGTAAGGGGCGGTGAAGACTTCGTTGCCTGCACGAGCCGCGTTTTTGAAGCGGGTGAGGAAGTCGGAGATAGGGTCTGTGAGAACTGCCATAATAGTGGTTTACTTAAAATTCTATGGGGTTATGCGTTGGCAAGTTCGGCGGTTTCTTCAGCCTTCTTGATATCGCGGAATGGCATACCGAGTTCGATGAGAAGCTCGCGGCCTTCTGCGTCGGTGTTGGCGGAAGTAACGAAGATCAAGTCGAAGCCGATCTGGCGTTTGACTTGGTCGATTTCGATTTCCGGGAAGATCGTTTGATCGGAAATACCGCAGGCATAGTTGCCGCGTCCGTCGAAGGATTTTGAGGAAATCCCGCGGAAGTCGCGAATATTGGGAGCAGTGATGTTGATGAAGCGATGAAGGAATTCCCACATCTGGCTACCGCGGAGAGTCACGCGTGCGCCGAGAGCTTCGCCCTCGCGGAGTTTGAAGTTAGCGACAGCTTTTTTCGAGTAAGTGATCGAAGGCTTTTGACCGGTGATCTTCGAAATTTCTGTGACGGCATCGTCAACGGCTACCTTGCGGTCCGGGGCTTTGCCCATGCAGGAGGTGACGACGATTTTTTCAAGTCTAGGGACTTGATGCGGATTGGTGTAACCGAGCTTCTTTTTCAAGTTCGGCACGACCTTGTCTTTGTAGTGTTGCAGTAGTGCTGGTGTACTCATTGTGTTTTAGCGGGTCAGCGCGTGGTTTGTGTTTAACGCTTAAGCGCGGGCGGCCTCCTTGCGGTGGCTTAGCCCAGTTTCTTTACATTGGAAATATGGACGGGAGCGTCGATGGTTTTGATACCGCCATCTGGATCAGCTTCGGAACGGCGAACGGCTTTTTGAACCGTGCGGCCACCTTGGACGACGACTTGGCCTTTAGCCGCGTTGACGCTGAGGACAATACCTTGTTTGCCTTTGTGGTTACCGGAGATGATTTCGACTTGGTCGCCTTTTTTGACGTGTGTCTTGATGCTGCTCATGAAAGTGGGATCGTTAGATTTAGATTAGAGAACCTCTGGTGCGAGGGAGACGATCTTCATGAATTGTTTTTCACGAAGCTCACGGGCGACGGGTCCGAAGATACGGGTGCCGCGTGGGTTGTTGTCTTTGTCGATGATGACGATGGAGTTGGAGTCGAAGCGAAGCACCGAGCCATCGGGACGACGGACAGGATAAGAGGTACGAACGACGACTGCTTTCACCACGCTGCCTTTTTTGACGGATGCTGTTGGTATAGAATCGCGGATGTGAGCGGTGATGATGTCACCGAGGCGGGCGGAGCGGCTGCGTTTACCGAGAACTCCGATCATTTTAGCTGTGCGAGCACCGGTGTTATCAGCAACGGTGAGCTTGGTTTCCATCTGGATCATAATTTTATTGGGTAAAAGCTGAAAAACTGAAAATCTGAAATGCTGAAATGAAAGAGCTGTGAAGTGAAAAATTTCAGATTTTTAGCATTTCAGCGTTTATTTGTTAGTGAGTGAGGATTTCTGCAAGTGCCCAACGCTTGAGTTTGGAGACTGGCTTGGTTTCGATGATGCGAACGCGGTCGCCGATAGCGGCCTCGCTCTTTTCGTCATGCACGTAGTATTTCTTGGAGCGCTTGACGATCTTATTGAATTTTGGGTGAGGAACGCGGGCAACGTGCTCAACGACGAGGGTTTTTTCCATTTTGTTAGAAATAACTACACCTACGCGAGTTTTGCGTTTGTGAACGGCGGTTGCGGCTTCCTGGGATGATTCGCTCATAATGATGGATCGGTTAGAATGGATAGGCGGTTAGCGAACAGCTCAGGCCTTCTCGGTGGTGATGGTGAGGATTTGTGCGATCTCACGACGCACTTGTTTAAAACGAGCTGAGTTTTCAAGAGTACCAGCTGCGCGTTGAAGGCGTAGGTTCATGGTTTCTTGTTTGAGATCACGAAGGCGTTTGAGGCGTTCGTCAGCAGATAGTTCGCGGATGTCTTTGGCTTTGGAAGTGGCCATGGTATTTATCAGTTAGAAGGTTATTGGTGCGGGTTACGGGTCACGAGGCGGGTGCGGAAACCAAGCTTGTAAGAAGCAAGGCGCATCGCTTCGCGTGCGGCGGATTCTGGGACGCCGGCTACTTCGAAAAGCATGTTACCAGGGCGGATAACGGACACCCAGGTATCGACGGCGCCTTTACCTTTACCCATCCGGGTTTCAGGGGGACGGCGGGTGATGGATTTGTGAGGGAAAATCCTGATAAAGACTTTGCCTTTCCGTTTGAGTGAGCGGTTGATCGCGACACGGCAGGCTTCGATTTGGCGGGTGGTGAGCCAACCGCGCTCGAGAGTTTGGAGTCCGTAGTCACCGAAGGCGACGGTGGTTCCGCGCTGGGCATTACCGGCGCGTGATCCGCGGTGACTTTTGCGGAACTTGGTTCTTTTGGGCATCAAAGGCATGGCTTATTTCTCCTTGTGAAAGTTATGTTTAAAGTGAGGGCTTGTTAGGCTTGTAAATTATTGAGCGGAAGGCGCGCCTTGCGAGCGATTGTCCGGACGGCCACCACCTTGACGGCGATCTCCACCACGATCTCCGCGGTTGTTGTTACGGTTTCCACGATCTCCGCGATCACCACGCTCATTGCGTTCTGGTGCTTGACGGTTGTCGTCTTCTTTCTTGTTGATCCAGCATTTGACGCCGATGATACCGTAAACGGTGCGGGCTTCTGCAAAACCATAGTCGAGCGGAACACGAAGGGTTTGGAGAGGCACTTTGCCTTCGCGATAACCTTCAGCACGTGCGATGTCAGCACCACCGAGGCGGCCTGCGCAGCGGACGCGAATTCCTTCTGCGCCAAATTCCATGGCGGTCTGGATGGAGCGCTTCATGGCACGACGGAAAGCGATACGGCGCTCAAGTTGGATGGCGATTTGCTCGGCAACGAGTTGGGCATCGAGCTCAGGCTTGCGGATTTCGAGAATGTCGAGTTTGACTTGTGAGTCTTTGCAGATTTTTTGGATCTCAGCGGTCATGACTTCGATCTCTTTGCCTTGGCGACCAATGATGAGGCCTGGACGTGAGGAGTGAAGAGTGACGCGGACGCTGTTCCATGCGCGCTCGATGATGACGCGGGCAAGACCTGCGTTCACCAACTTGGCTTTGAAGTATGCGCGGATGGCAAGGTCTTCGTGAAGTTTGGTGGTGTAGTCTTTGCCAGCGGCGTACCACTTGGAGCGCCAATCTTTATTGACGGCGAGACGGAAGGCGATCGGATTTACTTTTTGGCCCATGGTGTTAGGTGGAGAGAGTTAGATAAATGAATTATGCGGTAGCTGCTTCGGTTGCAGCAGCGGTTTCTTCGGCGGCAGGCGCATCGGATTTCTTGGCGGTGGCCTTTTTAGGAGCGCGCTTTTTCTTTTCCGGAGCTGCGCCGACGAGGGTGATGGAGATGTGTGAGCTGCGCTTCAGGATGGCGCCAGCAGAGCCTTTGGCACGTGGCATGAAACGACGGAGAGTTGGACCTGCACCGATGACCGCTTGTTTGATCACAAGTGTGCTAGTATCTAGAGAGAAATTATTTTCCGCATCCGCGATGGCAGTCTTAAGAGTCTTCGCAATAAGTTGCGCAGCCTTTTTCGGAGTGAAGGTAAGGATATCGAGAGCCTTCGAAACGGGGAGTCCTTGGATCTCGCGGGCGACGTCGCGCGCTTTTTTAGGCGAGAGACGGACAAATTTAGTGGTGCTGGTGACTTCCATGGTCGGCGGTTTGGTGAGAGTTAATTAAACTTAGTTTTGGGTAAGAAGGACGGCGATGTCGCCGAGGCGGGGTGTGTTATCTTTGGAGTCGAGTTGTTCAACGAATGCTCCGGAAACTCCCTCACGGACATCTGCTAAGATGGCTTTACCGTAGGGTTTTTGTCCTTGCATGAGGCGGAAGGTCATTCCGATTTTTGCGCCTTGGGTTTCCCCTAGGTTGAGGACAAGCATTCCAGAATCTTGGTCGAGGCTGACGATCTTTGCTTGCTGGAGATTGCCAGCGCGGATGTCGGGGCGGGGTTTCTGGCGGAGACCGCTGAGAGAGTCAAGCTCTCTCATAGCTGTTTCGACGCGAACGCGAGCTTCTGGGTCTGAAACAACCGCCTGGCGTAGGTAGTCTTGGACGTTGCCTGAGAGTTTGGCGGCTGAGGCTTCGAGTTGAGCGATGCGCTCGTTGGCGATCTCGAGGTCTGCAGCGGCTTGAACCAGGCGGTCGTCGCCTCCATCGAGAAGGTTTTTACCGAGAGCTTCAAGACGCTGGCGAACTTGGTTGAGTTGTTCGCTGGAGTTCTTTTCAGCTAGGTTTGCTTCTACGATGGCGAGCTGCAACGTACGGTTTTGCTCTTGGAGTTGGGCGATGGTTGCTTTCAGTTGCTCGGCAGAAAGTTTCTCTTCTCCATGGCACGGCACGATGATTGCGAGCAGCCCAAGGGCGGCGGCAATGCAAGGTGTATGACTGGAGGTGACCATTTGAATTTTCAAATTTCAAATTTCAACTCTCAAAAAGAGCTGACGTTCGAAGTATTGGATAGTTAAGAAAGAATCTTCTTTGAAGGTTGAGAATTGAGAGTTGAAACTTATTTCTTACCGATACCACCGTGAGCACGGAAAATACGGGTCGGAGCGAATTCGCCGAGTTTGTGGCCAACCATGTTTTCGGTCACGTAGACAGGAACGAAAGTCTTGCCATTGTGAACGGAGAAGTTGTGGCTCACAAAGTCTGGAGTGATCATGGATTTGCGTGACCAGGTTTTGATCGGTTTGCGATCAGCACCGGCTTCGGCAACGGCATCGATTTTTGCGAGAAGCTTTTGATCGACAAATGGGCCTTTCTTGAGGGAGCGTGGCATATCTAGTTTGAGTTAGAGATTATAAAGGGATTACTTGTTTTTGGTATCGTGACGCGACTCGACGATGAAAACGCTGGTGGTTTTCTTACGTTTGCGGGTCTTCTGACCTTTGGCGTGACCCCATGGTGAGAGCAAGTGTTGGCGACCACCACCGGATTTGGATTTACCCTCACCACCACCGTTCGGGTGATCCACAGGGTTCATACACATACCGCGGACGGTTGGGCGGACACCTTGCCAGCGGGTGCGGCCGGCTTTTCCGGAAACTTCGTTCATGTGGTCGCGGTTACCGACGACACCGATGGTGCAGAAGCAGGCTTCGTGGAAACGGCGGATTTCTCCGGAGCGCATTTTAACCAGAGCCCAGCCGCCGTCACGGTTGGAGAGAACGGCGCTTTGACCGGCGGAACGTGCCACTTTACCACCGCTACCTGGAAGGAGCTCGATGTTGTGAATTTCTGTTCCGAGTGGCACTTTGCCGAGTGGCATGGCGTTACCCACTTTTGGAGCGACGTTTTCACCTGAGATCACTTTGTCACCGTCGGTCAAACCAGCAGGAGCAAGGATGTAGGATTTGACGCCATCTTTGTATTGGATGAGAGCGATACGGCAGGTGCGATTCGGATCGTATTCAATACCGAGCACGGTGGCTTCGACGTTGAGTTTGTTACGTTTGAAATCGACCAAGCGGTAGTGACGTTTGTGACCACCACCGATGTGGCGGGTGGTGATGCGTCCGGTGTTGTTTCGTCCACCTGAACGCTTGAGCGGGGTGAGAAGGGACTTCTCCGGTTTGCTCTTGGTGATTTCGTCGAAAGACGGAAGCTCCTTGTAGCGCTCGGATGGTGTGTTGGGCTTGAAAGTTTTAAGTGGCATGACTTGCTGACGTTAAAATTGGTTTCTATTTATTCCCACCGTAAGGCGGGATACTGGATTAGATGAGGTCGAGGGATTGACCATCCGCGAGGCGGACGATGGCTTTTTTGTAACTTGGGGTACGGCCTTGGTCACCACGGCGCTTGCGGCGGATTTTACCGTCGTAGTTTGCTGTGCGGACTTTGATGACCTTCTTATCAAAAATGGTCTCAACCGCTTGTTTGATTTCGAGCTTATTGGCGTTGCGATCGACTTCGAGAACGACCTCATTGTTCTGCTCTTGAAGCAGTGAGGC
>JBILAN010000024.1:0-33931 GCA_044354135.1 Luteolibacter sp. | reverse complement strand
AGTTGGACTGCACCAGGTTGGGCGGAGAGTTTTTTCATGCGCTCTAAGAGAGTGCCAGCGGCTTTTGGGTGCTCGAGTTTGGTGAGTAGCGCGTAGGCGCGTTGTTGGTCATCGGGTTTGCCAGAGGTGAGGATTTTGGTAACGACTTCGAACGCGGTTTCCGGCGCAAGTCTACCGAGCGATTCGAGAGTTGCGGCACGGATGCGGGGATCGGGATCGGCGGTGAGCTCGACGAGTTGTTTTGACAATTTATCCGGCGCCTCTTTTTCCAGCATCTTCAGTGCGGCGAGCCGGATAACTGGGCGAATGCCCTTGCCGTTGAGCTGGCCAAACATGGCATCGATTGGGACATGAACATTGAACTGTCCGGCCGCACCGATAACTTCCACCAGTAAATTGCCTGAGGATTTGGTGAGTAGAGACTCGAGAGTTTTACGAATTTCGGGAACCACGGCTTCGATATTGCGTGGTTCGGGGATAGGGCGATACATGCCGGTGGTTGGATCGGTAGGCGGGACTTTTTCGAAACGTCTAACAAGAAACATCGCTTCGGTGCGGGCGTTTTCGGATAGCGATTCGTCTGCGGCGATGGTGAGTAAGCGACGAATATTTTCATCGCCACCCGTGCGTATCATCGCGTTGAGGATGCGGAGATCGACCGCCCAAGTGGATTTGCCGATGAGGTGAGTTGCCTCAGCGAGCGCAGGGCGAGCGCCTTCGATATAATTGTCGTTGATCGCTTGAACGGTTTCGACCGCGATGGAGAGGTCGGAATCTTTCAGGAAATCACCGATGCGGGCGTCTTGCATTCGTCGGAAGGCTAGAACAACCGCGCGCCGAACTGCTGGGGATTTGGAATTGGCGAAGGAGTAAATGGCATCGGCTTTACCGAGGCGAACCATGCCTTGAACTGCACCGTGACGGACGTATTCGTCTTGGTCATTGTTTTTTTCTACGAGAGCCATCAGAGCGGGGACTTGTCCTTTGTGTCCGAGTTTTCCGACGGCGATGGCAGCGAGCATGCGGGTGCGCGGATCGGAATCATTGAGCAGTGAGAGTGCGATGTTGAGAGGAGAATTGAACTTGAGATCGCCAAGGCATTGGATAGCTTGGCCACGGACTTTTGCATCCGCATCGCCGCAGAGATATATGAGCGCATCAGCGGAGGCCCTGTCGTTTTTCAAGCGGGCGAGATTTCCAAGTCCCCAAACTCCGTGCAGTCGTGTGGTGATTTCTTCTTTCTCGTTAGTCGCTGTGACAAAGATCTGACGATTTGCAGGATTTCCTGCGAGGGCGATCTGAGAGCGGAGACGAACACGCATATCTGGATGGCGCAGCAGATCAGCGAGTTTCTCTACGGACAATTTCTCGATGCCATTCGCAAACAGTTCACGGACCTGTTTGGTTTCCGGCTTGGCGGTTTCAGCAGGATCTTCGAAGGAAAAAATATTTCCGAAACCATGAGTCGGCCAACTTCCCACGTAATCGGTCACGTAAGCTTTGCTGTCATAGCCGAACTCGATATCGGTGCAGAGCATTCCAGACACGAAGTTTTCTTTGTTGGCGATTTTGAAGCCCGCACCGTTTGGTTCCATGCGGAAACCAATCACCGCGCTGCCTGCACCGACGAAATCACAGACGAAGAAATGGTTATCCCATTTTTCTGAGAGGCCGGTGCCTGGATTGTAGGCGAGACCCGATGGCCCTTTGCTGACCCAACCCGCAGGGGGGAGGATGGCGCGCGGGCGAAGTGGGCTGTCCATATCCCAATGGCGTTCTCTCATCCAGTTGGTGTCGTGACGACTCGTGCCTTGGATCAGGTTGGTGAATTTTTGGAACGCTTGATGTCCGCGTTGCCATCCAGAGTGCGCGCCTTCTACGACATCGACGCAGCGCGCCATGTCCTGCATGTCGGCTTCGTTATCCACGGAAAAGGCGTTACCGAAACGATCGAACGCGATTTCCTTCGGGTTGCGCAATCCCGTATGAACGACTTCTAGGTTGCTGCCATCGCGCTCCATGCGGAACACAGCACCTTCGTACTGAGAATAAAGATGTTTGCCCTCTTTGGTTTTCAAATTGTAGCCGCGATCGCCAATCGTGAACCAGATGCGGTTGTCGGGACCGAGGGCGAAGCCGTTCAAATCATGTCCGCTCAAACTAACAGAAATACCGTAGCCTTCTTGTAGAGACTCGCGTTTGTCTGCTTTCAAATCACCGTTGGTATCTTCTAACAGCCAAACATGTGGAATGCAGGCGAAATAAATTTTTCCGTCAAGTGCCATGACTCCGGCTGCGGTGCCGTCGAGTGGATTGTTGAAACCATCCGCATAGATCGTGGCGTGATCGCATTTACCATCGTCGTCTCGATCTTCAATGACACGGATCATTTCCGAGTATTTTGTAAAATACTCCATCGGCTTTTTATCCGGGAATTTCTCCGCGTATTCTTTCAACATCTCCAAACGCTCGGCGGTGCTGGTGAGTTTGTAATCATCTGCCACCCATGGGTTGCGACGGTTATCTTCAATCCCGCGCTCGAAGCGATGAGTCTCGGCGATGTAGAGGCGGTTCTGGTCGTCAAAAGTGATGGCGGTGGGGTCCTGGACATCCGGTTCACGAGCGAATAGTTTGGTCACCATACCGTCGGGAGCCTTGATGTTGGCGAGGATGGCCTTTTCTTCTTCAAGCGCCGGAAGTGGCTTAGGATTCGCCGTCCCCTCGGTCTTTGCAGGTGGCTCATCGTTTAGCGCAGATGCGAATGTAATGGAAAGAAGGATAGCGGAAGCACTAAGTAATAAAGTGTAGGCGAGATTGGTTTTTCTAAAACTCATTGGCGTGCATTGTTCATAATACGTATTGATTTACGAACAAAAAAATCCCAGTTCTCGCTACCGTAAGATACTTTTACCAGGTTGAATGATCTGCGGGCACGTGATCCGCATGACTGCAACTACCTACCAAGGTGCCGACCGGAGGGATGGTTTCGACAAAGGTGTATGTGCCACCGAGTGGGCAGACCGGTTGGGGAAGATAACCATCGGGACCAAAGATGACATTCCAGTCGATAGGATCGCCAACCTTCATAAAAGTCATGTTTTGATGGCCTCGCACCGCTTGTTGAACATTGCGGGTGTTCATGATGCAAGCCGCGCGATCTGAGCCTTTTTTCCATGCGCGAGCACCAACGAACATCACGGACATGAAGGGAATAATCAGTATCATGACAACCAGGCCAACATAGCCCATAATCGTGCCGGCAAGAGCCAAACCATATCCGGTCAACTGACCAGCAGAACGTTTGATACGAGACATCGCCATGTGACCAAAAATAATAGCGAGAGGCGCCAGACAGGTGAGGCCTGTGATCAAGCTGACGATTGCCATACCAGATGTTTGAGGTAACTGAGGATTAGGCTATTGGGGATTTCCCATGGCAAACGATGTTGTGAAACTAACTGTAGGGCAAGGAAGATCTCATGGCGATTCAGTCGGCCGAAGATCGGCGAAACGGTAAGGCGAGAAGCAGGAAAAAAATCAGCGCCAGACCCTGCATGGCGAAGAGATAAATCGGCCATGGACCGAGGTAGTTGATGAGCGAGGGATTGTCTGGCTTCTTGGAGGCGAAGGCGAAATTGATTTCCTGATGAGGATTGTTCAGGAAATGGTTGTTCAGGAAATGGTTGATGATCAACGCGGTGGCTTGGTAGCCGATGGAAATCGCGAGCACAATGAGCGGGGATTTCCACCAAGGCTGTATAGGTCGCCATTTCAGAACCAGTGGAATGTAAAGTGCGGCGGCGACGATGACGAAGTGTTGGAAGAAGAAATGGATGAACGGAAGTTCAGGAGGGCCGATGCTGAGTGCGGGTGTGATGAGTGCTTGCGTGGTGGCAGCGAGTCCCCAAAAATATGTCAGCGTGAGTAGAATGGGTCTGCGCGTCACCAAGGCGAACCCCGCAACGAACGCCGCGAGGTCGCAAAGATGAAAGGGCAAAAGATTATCTAACGAATGTGGATATTCACGCCACGCATAGAGAGCGAAGGGATATGAAACCAAATTACAAAACGCTAGCAGCGCAGTGATGATACGTTGGAATTTTTCAGATCGTCTCGCTAATACAATCAACATTCCAATGATCACAAAGCCGATGGCCAAAGTGATGAAATGGGCGGATGTGAAGGGCTGGAAGGACATGAATTTTTAAACTCTGATCACGAGGCTGTGCTTTATTAAAATTAGATGTATATTTCTCGCGCAAAGCCGCAAAGCCGCAAAGTTTAAAATGCAAATTTGGCATTTCATATTATATCTGGAGGAAAAACCACAGATGAAGAAAGCATAATCAACTATAATGGCTGAAGAACTAGATCACCGATTTAGCGCCAAAGCTAGGCTATGCATTCCTTTGCGTCTTGGCTACTTTGTGCGAGATTTTTACTATCTTCCTTTCGCTCGGATCTCTGCCATTGCGGGTTTTTGAGCGAAGATTTTTTTGGCAACCTCCCGGACTTCCTGGTCGGTGACTTGGAGGAGGTTTTCGCGGGCTTGTTGTGGCGAGGGAATGTGACCGAAAAAAAGTAAGCCCTCGCCGACCCATGAGCAGTGAGCGGAAGTGGATTCGAAGCTGAGTTTGGATTGCGCAATGGCAAGGCGTTTGGCGCGTTCGAGTTCGCCGGCGCGCGGGCCGTTGTGTGCGAGATCGGCGGTTTCCTTGAAAAGGGTTTCTAAAGATTCCTCGCGTGATTTCGGATCGAGGCCGGCGAGAATTTGGAGAGCGCCGGTTTCCTCGAAAAGCGAGAGCTCGGAACCCACCTGATAACAGAGTCCGCGTTCTTCACGGAGTTCGGTGAAAAGGCGCGATGAAGAAGACTCGCCGAGGATGAGCGAGAGCATCCGCAGGGCGTGGCGTTCCGGCGCGTGGCGACCTGGGGTGTGCCATGCGAGGGCGAGCTGGAGTTGATCGGTAGAACGACGCTCGATGATTTCCCGGCAGGGCGATAAGGGTTGCTTTGCGCGTGGAGTTGGAAGCTTGAACTCTTTCGGCAAAAGCGGTAGCAGGATTTTAAGAATCGCTTCTGCAGGCATCGGTCCTGCAGTGGCGATGACGATGTCTTTGCGAAAATGATGTTTATTCGCAAAATCTAACAAACAAGTGTGATCGATCTTTGCGATGGATTTCAACGATCCGGAAATGGATTGCCCGAGCGGATTTTCAGGCCATGTGGCTGCGGCTAACAGATCGTTGATGTGATCCGATGGCGTCTCGCGTATCATGGTGATTTCCTCGCCTATCACATCGCGTTCGAGGACGATTTCGTTTTCAGGAAAGGTCGAATGCCAAACCATATCTGTTAGAACATTGATCAACACCGGCATCAGCTCGGCTTCGCCTTGCGCTTCATATACCGTGTAATCTTCCGAGGTGCAGGCATTTGCTTGGCCACCACCGGATTCTATGGCGAGGTTGAGTTCTTTGGCCGAGCGGGTTTTTGTGCCTTTGAAAGCCATGTGCTCGGAAAAATGGGCAAGCCCCGACGGAATGTTTCCGGTTTCATCACGCGAGCCGACCGGAATATAAATCGATAGCGCCGCGCATTCAGATTCTGGCAAATAAGCATGAGCCAAATGTGGACCACCTCGAAGATTATGACTGGTGTAGGTGGCGGGCACGTAGGCAGAGTAAATTTCAAATTTCAAATTTCAACTCCCAACGTGAAGGATTATGAGCTAATTCTTCTCGATTTAAAAATGTGTAAGGCTACCTTGATCCGGAGTGACCGATGACAAGAAATCAAGATTGCGGCTTTCGCTTTATCCCCGTGCGGAAAGCGCGATCCGGAGCAACCATCCGTGGATTTATGCGGAAAGCATCAAGATGCAAAACCGTGAGGGTGAAACCGGTGAACTCGCGGTAATTTATGACAAGCGAGATCGCTTTATGGCGGTTGGGATGTATGAGGCGGAGTCTCCGATTCGGTTGCGCATTCTCCATGTTGGAAAACCGATGACGATTGATCGCGATTGGTGGTCAGAAAAAGCGCGTGCCTGTTTGGCGAAGCGTGAAGGGAGTATCATTCAACCCGGCACCGATGGTGCGCGCATGATCCAAGGTGAAAGCGAAGGCTTTCCCGGACTCGTTGCAGATCGATATGCCGATACTTTGGTGGTGAAAATTTATGCAACGAGTTGGTTAGCGCGATGGGAGGAAATCGAAGGCGTGCTGCGCGAAGTATTTGCGCCGAAATTTCTGGTACTCAGAATGAGCCGAAACGTCATAGCTTGTGCGGAGAAATACGGGATCGCCGAGGGCTTCTGTGGGGAGTCAGGTGAAGAAATCGTGGTGTTTTCTGAAAACGGATTGTGTTTTGAATCGGCGGTTCTCAAAGGCCAGAAGACCGGATTCTTTCTTGATCAACGCAATAACCGCGCGCGAGTTGAAACGCTCACCAAAGGTCGCGATGTGTTAAACGTCTTCAGCTTCTCAGGTGGGTTTTCGCTCTACGCTGCGAGGGGTGGCGCATCATCGGTGACCGATCTCGATATCAGTGCGTATGCCCTCGATAGTGCGGCGCGGAATTTTTCTTTGAATTCTAACAACTATCAAATCTCAAAAGTCAAACGCCACGCAGTGCAGGCGGATGCATTTAAGTGGATGGACCAAACCCTTGAAAGCTACGATCTCATCATTACGGATCCGCCAACTTTGGCGAAGCGTGAATCCGAGCGAGCTGGGGCGATCCGTGCTTACAAACATTTGAACGCCGCTGCGATATCACGCTTACGCCTGGGCGGGATTTTAGTCGCTGCCTCTTGTTCGGCACATGTTTCTTCAGATGATTTTTTCCGCACCATCCAAGAAACCGCACAAGCATCCGGAAAATCTTGGAGAGAACTATGGCGCAGCGGCCACGCAGCGGATCATCCTGCGGCATTCCGCGAAGCCGAGTATTTGAAAGCGGTTTGTATCGAGTTCGGGAGGTGAGCTTTAGACATTAAAAAGAGCCGGAAGGAAAGCTCCCGCCGGCTCTTGGAAAAAGCAGAAATAATATTTATATCATCTAATAATCACATCGCTGAGTTGATAGATTGTGGTGGTGCCACTTACTTCGTTAGCAACGACAAGCAGGGGCTGTCCATTCGGGCTCTTGTCGGCAGGCACAAAATCGAGACCTTCAGGACCAAGGTCGCCAGCGGCGGCGATGTTGGTGAGGTTTTCTTCGTCGAACTCCACCGCGAGGTTACGATTCATTCCGAAACCCGCGAACTTGACGTCGCGTGGGTTAGTGATGTCACACACGAAGATACCGCTGAACCGCTCAAGGGCAATGAAGGCATAGGTCTTGTCACCGATGACACCGATTTCGACGGCTTCAGGCTCAGGACCTTTGTTATCAGAGCGATTGTCCAAACTAGGACCTTCCTCGTGATTGCTGTTAAAATAATCTGGGTAATTTTCAGCAATGTAGGTTTCGATCATTTGTCCGCTGTCGAAAACCATTTTGCCGTTTTCATCAAAGATAGAGAACGAACGCGAGCCGAAGCTGAAAAGTTTTTCATGTGTGCTACTACCGTTAATAAGTCCTTCTGTGTTGATGATGTTGAGACGGCCGATATTGATGGGTAACTTGAGTGTGCTGCCGAGCGGAAAGGCGCTTGCATCTAACGTTCTGGTGCTGAGGCGGGATTCGTCTAAGTAATCACCCCATTCACGTGCGTCGCCTTCGTTGGCGGTGACGAAAAAGGTGCCTTTTTTCTTACTGCCTTCCTCGATTGCGGCAGTATAGGTTGCGATACCGTCTGGCATCAACAGACCGTGAACCGGCCAGTTGGCGATGCGGATAATTCCACCACCGCCACTAGAACCATCAAAATCTCTATCCGAGCCATCGATCGCATTACCAAGTTCGCCGTGGTTGATTGAGCCAAGTGGCATGACCGATAACACACGCTTTTTTGCGATATCAATTTTGGCAACTGCGTTGTTTTCCTGACAGGTGACAAAAGCGATATTGCCATCGATGGCGACGTATTCAGGCTCAAGATCTTGAGCAACGGTGGTGCCGCTTGGACCCGTGATGCGAACACCTGGAACGTCTTCAGGAGTGAGGTGAGTGAAGGTAACTTCGGAGTGTGTCCGTCTGCTGCCGTTAATGCGGATGATGGATACTGAGCCCTCTGGATCGTTGTAGTCATCGTCAGGTTCGCCCTCGTTGGCGACGACAAGCGTTTTGCCTTTTTCGTCATATGTGAGCATGTCAGGAAGATAGCCAACGGTAACTGGCGTACCGAGGAGCACTCCATCTTTATTCATGAAGATGACCTTGCCACGTACTAGGGATTTATCATACGCGCCTAATGCGACAGCGACTTCGTTTGCTTTGGAATTCGGATTGATGGCTACGCTATTAGGATTGCCAAACTCGGTGAGATTTACCGATCCGATTAATTCTGGTTCGTTAAGATCCGTCGCGTCGAAGATATCGATTGAGTTAGTCGCACCGTTCACAACGAACATGCGTTTGGTGATAGCATCGAATTTTACAATTTCAGCGGCGGACTGAGCGAAGAGATCCGCAGGGACGCCGTTCTGCACGGTGGATAGGCGTTGGAAGCTGAGAGTGGGCTCATCCGCGAAGAGCGTCGTGTGAGCAAGTGCAGTGGCAAGCAGAATGAAGGAAGTTTTCATGGTTCAATGTGTTATTTTAGAGGTCAACAAAGCGGAATGCTCTGAGATGACTTATGAATAACACCATGAATTCATTGAACTTCAGAAGAAACGAAATGTTTCAAAATCGTCACTATAACTTAAAGCAGCTTATACTCGCGCCTTGCGATTGGTAAAAACGCTTGGAGCGCAACGATGCGTGTTTGATCCAGAGGGTGCGTGCGGAGGAATTCGGGGGATTCTTTATCACCCTGTTTGATGCGCCATGCGGAGAAACGTTCCCACAGCTTTACGGCCTCGTCCGGATCGTAACCGGCGCGCGCCATGTAAAGGGTTCCGAGCTTGTCGGAATCAAGCTCGGCTCTACGTGAGTATGGCAAGATGAGGCCAACTGTTCCAGCAGCAGTAGCACCAGTGGCAGCCGCGGCACGACCTGTTTTATCTACGCCTTTTGCATTGAGAACTGCATCTAACAAAACTGTACCTATTGCAACCCCAGTGGCTTGATTCACACGTTGTTGTGAATGATTGAGAACCACGTGTGCAATTTCATGACCTAACACGGCAGCGAGTCCTGCATCGTTTTGAGTGATTTGAAACAGTCCGGTGTGTACGCCCACTTTACCTCCAGGTAGACAGAATGCATTGGGACTGGAATCTTCAAAAACCACGAATTCCCATTTCGCGTTGGGAATGTTGATCACGGTTTTCAATCGGGTAGCAACGCGTTGGACTTGCGCGTTGTATTCAGGATTCGTCGAGATTTTCTTCTCTCGTTTCATCTGATCAAATTGTTTCAGCCCTTGTGAAACCAATGAACTTGACGGTGTGGATGAGCGGACCACACCTGTGTTCGGATCGAAGGATGAAACGGCACAGGAAGCGATCACTAGCGTGATGACAGCGGGAATGATGGATAAAGATTTCCGATTCAGCATAGGTGATTCATCGCTTAAAATCGTATCGCTGACAAGCCGTGAAATGCGATCTGCACAGCAAATGCCTCGACATTAGGAGCTGAAACTATTTCAAAGTATGCCATGCAAGATCAACCACCCCCGCTTTCCCCAGAAGAAGTCGCAAGCCTCTCTGCCGTAGAGTATGCCCATCTAGGGGCGCCGCAGACGGTGAAAGTATTTGGCATCATGCATTTGATATTCGGAGGCCTCGGAGCCGCCACCACGATTTGGGCGATAGGGATTAGTCTCTTTGGAAATCCTATGATCAAGCTGATGGGGAATACACCACAGGCGCAAATGCAAGTAGCTTTGCAAGAGAAAATGCAAGGTGTCACCATTGTCAGTTCGGTCATCATGCTTATTGTCACATTTCTGATTCTTCATGCAGGTATTGCACTTTTGAAAAACCGTCGTAACGCGCTCACTTGGTCAAACCGTTATGCGGTAGCATCCATTATCCAAAAAATAATCAATATCATTTTAGGATTGATATATACTGTGCCCCTTACGAAAGAAATGATGGCAGGTACTGGCGCTCCCCCTGGAGTAGCGGTAGGTATTATGGAGACTTTCGCCGTTGCTTCAACCATCGGAGGCGGCATTATTAGTTGTGTTTATCCAGCACTTGCTTTGATTTTGTTGAATCGGCCAGTTGTTAAAACATGGTTTGCAAATCGGCCAGCGTGAATCTGAAGGCATCTAATTAGCCTTCAAAATTAAAGTTTCATCCTGAAACTTTGCTGATAGAAGATTGAGGGATGAATTCCCAAGAAGGATCGTCGGAAAAAAAAGAGCTGAAGCGTCTTCTTGAGCGATTGGAGGCTCTAAGCATCATGCATAATACGGAGCTGAATTTGATTCGTTCGCGAATTGTTCAATTGGAATCGAGATTGTCTGAGGCTCCCAAAGTTGCCTTGGAAAACACTCATCAGGTTACCCCGCCCCCATTACCTGCATATACACCACCAACAGATCCAGAGATACCAAAAGTCTCGGCGTTGAAGCAAGCCAAGCTCAGTTATCCTTCCGCTACGGAAATTGTAGAAAGCTCAGCGCCTGCTAATATGTTAGAGGAAGAGCCTGTGGCGGATAAAATTACTCCAACTCAGGTGAAGTCGGATGAATCGTTTGAGCTAGATTTCGCTAAAGTTTGGTTTGTGCGGATCGGGATAGTGATCTTGCTCACGGGGTTGGTGTTTCTGGGAAATTACGCCTATCAGAACTGGATCAAAGACATGTCCAACGGTGTGAGGTTGACGGCGCTATTTCTCTGTGCTGGCGCACTTGCTGAAATCGGAAGGCAGTTGGCTAAAAGAGAAAATCTACAGCGATTCGGTGAAGTGGTATTGGCGGGCGGAATGGCGTTTTTTTACTACTGCACTTTTGCAGCACACCATGTTGCAAGACTCAAAGTGATCGATAGCCAAACGCTTGGAGCAGGGTTGTTATTTCTATCAGCAGGAGCGATCACGGCGGTCTCTTGGATGCGACAAGCCAGAGTCACTGCAGCATTCAGTTTGGTGCTGGCGGCCTATGCAACCATGCTGCAACCCATTGGTTGGATGTCCTGCGCATCCAATCTACTCTTAGCCTCCATTGGATTGATTTTCATGTTGAGACCGGGCTGGTCTGGTCCGGGTTGGGTTTCTATGATTGGTGCCTATGCGGGCTTTTTGGGATCTCAAATTTTAGCATACATGGAATTCGGCGAGCTCTCAGATCCACAGGCGATGTTGTGGTTCCTGCCTACGCTGTGGATGATGTTTGTCATTCCAGGATTGCTTGGAAGATACCGTGAAAATCTAACAGAGCGTAGTCGTGCATGGTTTGCAGGGATCAACAACAGTTTGTTCTTCGTGTTGTTTGCTTGCCTGTGGATCGATCAAAATGGATCTGCAGATTTTTGGAAAGTATCTGCAGTATATAGCATATTTCTTTTGTTGATTGGGATCATCGGAAGGCGGCAGGATACGATTTCTGGTGGGGTAAATATTTCGCAAGGACTTGCGGTTGGGACATTGGCTCTCGTTTTAAAATACGATGGCCATCAACTCGGATTGGTTCTTGCGATGGAATCCTTATCACTGGCCATTGCCGCATGGAGATTCAGAGGACGGAGCGAAGTGGTATTTTCGCTAATTGCAGGTGCGATTAGCGCTGGGCTAGTTGTCACGGCAGGTGATACATTTTCGAATATTCCAGCCTGGAGCATGGCTCTCTCTTCGCTGGCTATAGCTGCAGCGTCAGTTGTGTTGATCAGGGTAAAAACTCATGATGTGAATTTTCATGTTATCGTCCGCGCATCAGCGGCTCTGCTTTTAGTTGCCGCAGGATGTATGGCTCATTATTTATGCCTTTTCCGCTTGGAAGATATGCAAGGCATGATCACGGCTGGATTTATTGCCAGTGCTCTCAGCGCGGGCTGCCTAAAATTTGGCTCCAAACATCATCAACCAGGACTGGCATGGGTTTCGCTTTGGTTTCTGGTTGTTTCGGTATGCATCAGTTTGAATGTAGACCATCTCGGAGCGCTGGCTTCCGTATTGCTGATGCTGTTTCCCGCGTGTTGGCTCTGGCACCGCCAACCGAAAGATCTCAAGCAAAGTGGCAGCGTGGATTTCACCTATCAACCTGCTCTTCCTGCATGGTTATTCTCTCTAGCAATTCCATGTTTCATCTGGCAAATCGCAGTTGAATCTTCTGCAGCCGGTCAAGTTCCCTATCTTACCATTCAATCTTGCGCATTTGCATTGGCTCTGGTGGCAATGTTGATTCGCTGTGAGCGGCTCACAATCAGCTCCGCCATTCTATCCCTCTTTACTTTGCATCTGCTCGTTTATGAATCGGATAGATTTACCACGCATATCTTTATCTCCGTATTAATCGCTTTTGTGGCAGCTGTGTTGGTCGGAAGCTCGTGGGGGCGTAAATATATTTCAGAAATCGCAAGCAAAGCTGCCTGCATCTTATTTCGTCTAACAGGATTTATAGCGTTGATAATTGGATTTTATGATTGGTCGCCAGAACTATGGGGGGATTGGATTGCACTCAGCGCTGGGGTGATCATTGTGCTGTTCGGATTGCTTGAACGTAAATGTCCCATGGAGTGTCTGGGATGGATCGTGATGTCGATGTTATGGTTAGCTTATTTCACGACAAATGAGACATGGGAGATCGTCAACGACGTACAAACATGGCGAGGCGGGATGGTGGTTCTGTCGCTTGTGGTGCTTACAGTGGTTGGGAAATGGCGCCCTGTTAGTTTTTATCAATTTGAAGACCCCAGAGCGCTCACCGCATTATTTGCAGGTCTCATGTGCTCGTTTATGGCGGCTTGGGCATCACAAATGTTGGTTTGGCGCTTCGATTGGAAACCCGCAGCTGTGTTGTGGACGATCCTAGGGTTTATATTTGTCAGCGCGGGTTTATGGCAACGCCTGCATATTGTCAGAGTCTTTGGCTTCATTCTGCTCGTCGCTTCTCTGGCTAAACTATTCTTTTCCGATGTCTGGGACTTCACCGCATTCATGCGCGTGGCGTCGTTCATCATCCTTGGCGTCGCGTTGATATTACTTGGGCTCTTTTACAACAAATTTGCACCCACCATCAAAGCGTTGTTGGATTCTGAAAAGTAATCGACCAGAAAATGCATGGTCTTTTGAAAAATCCTGCTAGCCTCTACCACAGATGAAATTGGTAAAGCTTTTGGCAAATCTCGGTTACGGATCGCGTAAAGAGGTCGATAAATTGCTGCGCAGTGGCGCGGTGACGAATGCTGCTGGTGTGGCCTACAAGCACAAGGACGATGCCGAACCGGAAGACGTGAGAGTCGCGGGCGAGCCTTTGGATCCGATTTTTCCATTGGTAATTGTGTTGAACAAGCCAGAAGGATTTACCTGCAGCACCGAGGATCCCGACGAAACGATTTACGATCTTCTGCCGCCACGATTTTCCAAACGAAACCCGGGACTCAATCCTGTGGGTCGGCTCGATAAAGACACCACTGGCATGCTATTGATGACCGATGATGGGAAATTTCTCCACCAAGTCATTCATCCAAAATCTGCTTGTTTGAAAGTTTATCATGTTTGGTTGGATAGACCGCTTAATGGCAACGAAGCTGAGATTTTTGGTTCAGGTGAAATGATGTTAGAGAGCGAAACCAAACCGCTTTTGCCCGCGGGATTTGAGGTGATAGGCGAGAAAGAAGCTTTGGTGACCTTGCATGAAGGGCGATACCATCAGGTGCGCCGCATGTTTGCCGCTGTCGGAAATCATGTGCTATCGCTGAAACGCATTTCGATAGGGAATTTCAAACTCCCAGAAGAACTCGAAGAAGGAGAATGGCGGGAGGTCACTGAAGCGGAGATTGCGATGCTTTTCGGGAGATAAAGAAGTGGAAGATTGAACCACGTAATGCACGGAATACACGGAATGAAGAGCTGTTATATTCAAGTTTTCTTGTTGAACATACAAAGACCATGTGGATCGCGGAAGCTCCCACTCTGTGTATTCCGTGCATTCCGTGGTTGAAATTCTCTCGGCTCATCACAGGAGTTGACCGCTGCGCGGTTGAGACTAAAGTAACCACGTTTTTCAACCACCAACACCAACTATCATGTCAATTAAAGTAGGCGATCCCGCACCCGATTTCACCCTAGTCACCAAAACCACCACCGGCCCAGCACTGGTCAAGCTCAGCGAGGAAATTAGCAAATCCAATGTCGTTCTCCTGTTTGTGCCAATGGCTTTTACGGGCGTTTGCACCACCGAGCTTTGCGATGTTTCCAATGGCATTAGCGCATACGAGGCGCTCGACGCGAAAGTCTTCGGTATCTCTGGCGACGGCCCGTTCGCCCAGGAAGCATGGGCGCAGCGCGATGGTATTACCCTGCCTCTACTCAGCGATTATGAACACACCGTCGCCAAGGCCTACGGCGTGGCTTACGAGCAGTTTGTCCCAGAAGCCAATTTGATCATGGGCGGCGTGCCAAAACGCTCGGCATTTCTCATCGATAAACAAGGCATCGTCCGCTTTGCAGACGTCAAAGAAAATGCACGGGAACTCCCAGACTTCGAAGCATTGAAATCCACACTCGCAGGCCTGTAAAATTATCTAACAAAAATGAAGCGCGGATCTGAAAACGGATCCGTGCTTTTTTATGAAGAGGATTTCTAACCGCGTATTTCACGAATCGCACGAATGTTAAGAAAATGAATTTCTTTTCTTCGGCATCACCGACCGCTTTTGGATCCCAACTTTATTCGTTTGATCCGTTTGATTCGTGGTTAGAATTCTTAAATTCAGTTTGCCTAGTGATTCTTATTCATACTAAACGCTACGTTATGGATCGGCTCGACGAATCTCATTTTTCCTTCAAATGTCCGATGAATTCGGAGGGCATGCAAACAACGGCTCAGAAATGAAGCGTGGTCTTGTCATTTCCGACCTACACCTGTTTTCATCCCGATCTGAGGGGAGCCGGTTGTTGCTCGAACACATGGACGAAGTTACCCAGGCCGATGTATTGGTTCTCAATGGTGACGTGTTCGATTTCCGCTGGAGTGAACTTTCCGATCAATCCGAAACGATCTCAGCAGCCATCGATTGGTTAAATCAATTGTTAGAAAAATTTCATGGCGAATCGATTCATTATGTTCTTGGTAACCATGATTGCCTCCGCGCATTCACTTCGCGGCTTGATTCTCTAGCCCAAGCAAACCCTAAGTTCTCATGTCATGAACATCGACTCATTTTAAACCGTTCATTATTTCTTCATGGCGACTGCGCGAATCGCAAGATGGATGAGAATATGTTTAAGCAATATCGTCGTTCGTGGAGCAGTCATAGGCAGCGAGGAAAGGTTGGCAAAATTCTTTATCAGGTCGCTGATGTCACAGGACTGTCGCGACGCTTTCATGAGCAACACTTTCCTCAAGCCATTACTGTGTAGCGAGTCGCGTACCATCTTGACCACATCTTTCCGGTATGGCGTGATGAAATCGATGACGTCTTTTTCGGCCACACTCATCGGCCTTTTACACCTCATACTCACGAAGGTGTGCGTTTTCACAACACCGGGTCTGGTATCCGTAGCATGGGGTTTCTGCCCTTACCTTTTATCGCATAATTCCATCAAACATCTTGGCATCAGGCCACAGACTCCTAAGCTTATGGATGAAATTAAAAAGCCATGAAAACATATCGTTCCCCTATTCGTTTTAAGTTTTTACAATTATTAGCCCTTACTCTCTTTGCGCTGCCATCGTTGGCTCAGTCAGAGAGTCCCGTTCAAGGTTCTCATACCAATGTTAATGATGGTCCACCCGTTGGCACCGTACGCGCTGAGATCGTACCTTTGTTCTGGAAAGCTTTGATCGGAGGATCAATTGTCAACGTGCCACTTACTTCGATCGAACATTTCGGTGTGCAAAATTATGATGTGGATGGTGCCGCCAGAGTCCACGAGTTGACGATTACAACAAAGTCTCAAAGCATGATACGCATTTATCACATGACTCCGCTCAGTGCGGTTGCGGAACATCTGGAGGATACGGTTAAAATTCTAAGTAACTTTGCAGAGGGCGCAGCTGGCCAAGAGCTCAATCTGCCGGTCAAAGTTTTCCCATCAACGACTCACGCGCACATGGTGGAATACCGCACCACCGAGCGAGCTCATGTTGATACGCTATACCAACACCTCGAAACTGCGATGAAGGATTACCACGCACGAGTGCTTACTCCTGCCCAGCGCGAAACAACAGTCCGTCAGGTAAAAGTTGGCGGGGAGAGTAAATAGCTCTGCAACTGACTTTCTGAATTATGGGGGTGAGATTGTGGCTCAAGCCTACACTAAAACCAACCCAGTTCGAGAAATCGATTAGATCATTCAGGCCTCTGCATTCTAGCATACCAGCTACTGTTAGATAGCTGGCTTCTTGTAATCTTATTTTCTGATCGGAATAACATAGCTATCGGAGTATTTCCGATGCTTGTCAGTAATCGCGGCTACAATGCAAAAATCTAAAAAAACGATGCTGGCTACGATCTTTACGCCCATCTGACTCGCTATTGATCCAGAGGCAGATCCTTCTTGCTGCCGGCCAATTTCAAGGAAACGGCAGCAGACCAAATGGCGACTATGACTAGGGCAATATTCAGGATTTCCCATCTGCTCCTATCTAGGGAAACTCGGAGCAGTGGATTGAACAACAAAGCAAGGACGCCGGCCGAAATGACCAAGAAAATACTAAAGCTGCGGTTGTAAGCTTTCCAAGCGATCCAGCCCACCGCGGGGCAAACCACCCAACGCAGGAAGATGTAGTATGCGTAAGGATTTCCCTTTTGAAGGGCAATTAAGGACATGATGACTACAACTGCCTCAGGGAGCCATAGAGCCATTGCATTTTTTTGATTCGATGAATCCATAGGAAATTACTTCAGTGGCAAGTCGAGAAACGGCATAAGGCGCTCCAGGGTTTTCTCTCCAATTCCCTCAACTTTGAGTAAATCATTCATTTTCTTGTAAGGGCGTGATTGGATCATTCGCTTTGCGGTGACCTCGCCTATGCCAGGCAGGAGCATGAGTTGGTCGCGCGGCGCGGTGTTCGGGTCGATTTTCTGGCCGGGTGTTAATTTGGCTGTTTCCGTGGCTAAACCAAGTTCCTCTGATTCCAAACGTTCCGCTTGCCGTTCTGTTGGGAGCAGTTCCCAGTTGGTTTTTGCCCAAGCCCCTACACCACGTTTAGCTGCTTGAAGTTCAACGTCTTCTAGGAATGCAGCATACTCCTTAGATGACTTTCCAGTATGCGTTTCACGGCTAACGCCAAAAGCCCTGCCTATTCCCATTCGAACTAACTTCTCGGATAAGTCTTCCCCAGCAGAAGTGGTAACGAAGGCGTATACGCGTTTGTGCTTTCCATCTCCTCTCGCATCAGCGAATGCGGTATGAACCGTGAATGGTTCCTTGAGTGCTAACGCTACTTCATCTGCCGCAGCTTTTCCAAAATCTTTAGCGATTTTCATGGACGCCTGAGGTGAGCCTCCAGCCTCAGAAATACCAAAATAACGTCGCTGTGCGCGGAGACGCCTTGCATCGGTCTCATCGCTAACATGCCATTCAAAACAATCAGCCCCATACAGACGGATGGTATACTGAGTCCCGTCTTGCACCTGCACCAGAAAACTGTCTCCGTCCGCCCACTCGGTGGGGATAAACTTGCAGCTTTTTAATGTTGTTAACTCCTGTGCGGTTGCAGTAGCAATCGAAATACAAAGTACGATCGAAAGTATCTTAGTTCGTTTTAGGAATTTAATTCTCATGGGTTTGATTAAATTGGGTAATACATAGCTTGAAACACATCAGGTGATGATTGACCAGCTATTTAGGTCCGAGCCGGGATGAGCAGTTCGCTTTCCGATGGGATCCATTTCAGGCGGTAATAAGTTTCAGAATTTTGGGGCTTTTTACAGCCAGTTCTTACAGAAAGTCATCGGAATCCTTGGCGGCAAATTAACAGCGAGTTCACACGGATTTAACACGAGGTGCGCCATGTTTCATGCATCACGGAACTCATCGGCAACGAGGTCGGTGAAATACCCCGTGATAAGCATTAGAAAATAAAGCATATGAAATTGAAATTGTTCACGGCGCTTGCCGCCAGTCTATGTGTGATCAAGAAAAGCCATCGCATGCGTGTTCGTCACGCGGCGTTGCTTTTCTCTTTGGTGGGTATCCCGTTTGCTTCTGCGAACTCCGGTTCGTGGACTGATGGGCTGTATCTGAAAGCGTTCGGGGGTTTCAACTTCGTGGCGGAAGGTGACATTTCGCAAGGCGGGCTGACAGGTGACGCTTCCTACGACACCGGCCAACTTTTCGGCGCGGCGATCGGTAAGGAATTCTCTCCGAACTGGGCGCTTGAGCTCGAGTTTTTCTATCGTTCGGTTGACACCGATTCGATCTCGGCAGGTGGGCCATTTGCCGGGTTTACCGAGGGTGACTTCGCATCGACCAATCTGATGCTGAACGGGATTTACACTTTCACCCAGCCGGATGGCAGCGCGCTGTGGGGCAAGTTCACTCCCTATTTGGGTGCCGGTGTTGGATTTCTCCAAGAGGCGGACATGGATGTGACGGTCGGCGGAGTGGAGCGGGAGTTTGATGACAACTTCCTTTTTGCTGCGCAGGTATTGACCGGGGTTTCCTATGAGATCACTCCTTCCTGGTCGATCTATGGAGAAGCCCGCTACCACTTTGCAGGGGAAATCGAATTGGATTCCAGTGCGGGTGGCGGTTCCCTGAAGGCGGACTACAACGGGCTGTCCTGCCTGTTCGGCCTTCGTTACAAGTTTTGAGGCTTGTATGAATTCGTGTTGTTGGGAATGAATAACCCGCAAGATCCACGTATGAATGTCACCCCTTCCGCTCCCGTTTTGCTTGTGGAGGATGACTTGGATCTTGCGGGCAACATTCAGGATTATTTGGAGCATCGGGGCTGGCAGGTTGATTATGCTCCAAATGGTGCGCTGGGTCTTCACCAGATCTTATCAAGTGAATACTCGGCGGTGATTTTGGATCTGCGGCTGCCCGGCTTGGATGGCGTTGAGCTTTGTCGGCGGCTTCGTACCGAAATTGGCTCTGCGTTGCCTGTGCTGATGCTTACCGCAGCGGACACTTTGAATGATCGGCTGGGAGGGTTCGAGGCAGGTGCTGATGACTATTTGGTGAAGCCATTCGCCTTGCCTGAGTTACTCGCGCGCTTGCAGGCATTGATCCGCAGGGTGCAGGCATACGGTGCGGGCGCATCTAAAATCCTGCGTTTTGCGGATGTGGAGCTGGATCGCGATCTGCGGACGGTGCGCCGCGCCGGCCAGCTTCTCACGGTTACGAAGATGGGATATGATTTGCTGGAAATTCTGATGCAGCGTGCTCCCGCCGTGGTGCCGCGGGCGGACATCGAGCACCATTTGTGGCATGGCGAGCCGCCGGGCAGCGATGCTCTCCGCACTCATCTGGCGGCCTTGCGTGCGGTAGTGGACCGATCGCCATGGCCGCCGCTTTTGCACACCCATCGGGGGATTGGCTATCAACTGATTCTCGGAAAGACTCATGATGTCTGATGCAGCGGATATGCCTCAGTCTCGCCTGGCATCGCGGATCCGCTGGCTGCTTGTCTGCTTGGCGTGTGCCGTGGCGGGAGTGTTTGGTTTGGGTGGGTGGTTGTTGTTGATTGATGCCGAGGACGCCATTCAGGACAGCTATCTTGAACCTTTCCTGAGGCAACTGGCCGTGGCTCCGAAAGACACGGCGATGCCGCATGGAAGCGTGCGGTATTGGGATGCGGGTGAAATTTCCGAGACGCACGGCTTGGCCGAGGTGCCCGTAAACAAGGGCTTGTATGAATTTTTTGCCGACAGTAAGGGAAGAAATGCGTATGCTCCAAAAAGCCCGAGGGATCGGATTCGACTATGGTCGATGGAAGATCGGGAGAGGGAGTTTCGCATGTGGTTCGAGCCGGCAAGTCAGGAGCGCGAGGCGGTGTGGGTGCTGGTGGATCTGAGCGATCATGAGTTTTCCGATGCGAACCTCGGAACTGTGCAATGGCGACTCGCCGTGCTTGCTGGTGGCATTTTCGTGGCCGCATTATTAACAAGCAGGATCATCACCAACTGGGCACTGCGGCCGATTCTTGAACTGGCGGGGCGAGTGCGTGCCCGGGAAGTTGAGCGTGCGGCGGGGCGCTATGCGGAAGCTCCGCTTGCAGTTGGGTTGCCTGCGGATGAGTTCGGCTACCTGGCAAGGGTTCTTGATGAATATCATGAAAATCTGCGGCGCACGCTGGATCGGGAGCGTCGGTTTATAGCCGATTGCAGCCATGAGTTGCGAACTCCGGTTACGACGCTGAATGGCGCTGTTACTTTGTTGCGGGATCTGCCAGCCGATGATGCCGCGCATGACCGCGCGTTGTCACGTATTGAGCGGGCCGGGCGACGGATGGAGCGGCTGATTCAAACCTTCCTGATGATTGCCCGCGAGAATCGAGTGCCCGATCCGACCGGCGAGATCGCGGTTGAGGAGATTGTCCGTGAGGTGGTGGATGAGTGGCGCGCGCTGCATCCCGCCCACCCGCTCGTCGTGGATTTCGAGGAATGCAATGACGCCCGTCTGCGCTGTGATCGCGAAGGTCTTGCCGTGCTTGTTCACAATTTGGTCGGGAATGCATTCTGTCACCTTCGTCAGGGGCGACTTGAGATATCGTTGAGCCACAATCAGGAAGGGGAAACAATTTTGCGTTTTGAAGATGACGGTCCGGGGCTGCCTGAGTTTGTCGAACTAGGCGAGGTTTCTGGAGAAAATCCGCCAAGCTCAGGCTATGGCCTGGGTCTCTCATTGGTGGAGCGCCTTTGTGTGGTGCAAGGCTGGCAAATTGAAAAGCGTCCGGGGCATAGCGGAGGGACGAGGATTCAAATCACGTTCGCTACGCCTCAGCCACCCCCCTTTCTCACGCACTCCGGTCCGGCCTGACTGCTGTTTCAGGAGCAACCACGAAAGCAAATTCCTTGCAGTGGCTAATCAGGGACCGCTCGGCAGTCAACCCCGACGGAGAGACTCAAGCCGGATAAACCCGAGTCATAAATCGGTCCGGGCTAAAACGCATTTTCAGTAATGAGACTGCAAACCCGTGCATAACCGGAGCGCATCCATGCAAGACGCAATCGAAACCAAAGACGCAAAGAGTCCTATGAACCCGAATCACAGCAAACAATCAATCCCAAAAGAAGATGGCGGAGGGGGTGGGATTCGAACCCACGGAACCTTTCGGCTCTCCAGTTTTCAAGACTGGCGCAATCGACCACTCTACCACCCCTCCGTTGGGAAAACTCAGTGAGTCGCGGGGTGATATGCACTCGTTGGGGAACTAGATCAAGGAAATTTCCGTGGCGGGAAGAAGCGGTTGGAAAGAAGAGGGACTTACCATTCGGTGGTTAGGCCTACGCGTTGTGCGAGCTCGAGGAGCTCGGGGCGCATCGGCCATTCGTCGCAGCGTTCGCTGATGTCATGGCGTTTGCTGGCTCCTTTGAGCGTCATGCAGCCGGTGTTGTCACCGATCTGGCGGATCGATTCTACCTCCTCGGGAGTGAGGCGCACGTCGGGCATTTTGCCAAATTCGCGGATCTTGTCTTCGATCAGACGCGCGTCCTCGCCGGCTTCCTGGATGAAGGTGGGGACGACGCACTCGACAGGTGCTTGGGAAAGGTTCCAGATGGATGCGAATTCTAACAGAGTAAGATTGTATTTCTCCGCAATCGGACGCATCCGCTCGACTTTTTCCATGCCGTGCTCCACCCAACCCTGCGGGCGGTAGGTGCGGTGATCGCCGGGTTTGAAAACATGATTTCCGCCCAGGTCTCCGTGGAATAAGCCACCGTAGTCGACCACTCGGGTGAGCACTTTGATTCCGTGTTTCTGGCAGGCGGGAAGCAGGAGGTTGGATGGCCACGGTTCCAACGGATTGAGAATGAGCATGGTCCAATCGATGAGGCGGCCGAATTTCTCGAAGAAATCTAACAGGTCGAGCGTGAAGCCGTTGGCGGGGCCGGGAGCCATGCCGAGCTGGCGGGTCAGGCCGTTTTCCTTGGCGCGCGCCATGGCGTTCCAGACGGCTTCCGAGGTGTAGCCGTGAACATCCGGATTGTGCAGCATGAGCAGATCGAAATGATCCGTGCCGCAGCGTTCAAGCGAGAGCTTGGTGGCGCGTTGCACGAATTCATCGTAGCCTTCCGGACCGCGGAGCTCCGGATCGGTGAAGCGTGGGTAGCCCTGTGATCCCTTGCGCTGGCCGTCATAAAAATCATGTCCGATCATTCCAACCAAGGAGTAACTCGAGCGATCCACTCCCTTGAGCGCCTGTCCGAGAAGTTCATCGGCTTTGCCGTTTCCGTAAACATCGGACGTGACAAAGGTGCGGATTCCGGATTCGTAAGCCGTTCTAATGCAGCCAAGGAAACGCTCTTCAGAGAGAGTTTCCCCAAAGTGCATGAAGCGACCGCCGCTCCAGGTTCCGTATGCTGTTTGTGTGAGTTGCATGAAAAGGGTGTGGTTGATTTTCTGCAGAAGTCTCGACTCGGAAAGTGGGTTTCCGCAAGTAGGAATAAGTTGGGAATACATGAAGCGGAAAAAATCACGGAAGCTGCGGGCGTTCTTGATGCCTTTTCCGTAGATTTTTCAAACGAATGCACCCAGCACCCACGCTTGGTCATACGATCGTTAGGGTCAAAAATCAGTTATCTTGGAAGTGATAGTAGAGCTTCGCGCGATGCTTTTGATTCAAAATCTGTTTGAAGATTTTTTGAGCGACATGGACGGAGATCCGAATTCTTGTTTTTCAATGAAATTCTCACTGTTCTGGACTCGAATTTTCCCAGCTTGATGGTCCTGTCATCCCAGTTGATTTTTGAAACTTGGAACTTGAGAGTTGAAATTTAAAATCTACATCAATTTCAGCAACGCCAGCTGGTTACGCGCGCGAACAAGGTTGTGGCCGGGGTATTTGGTTTTGAAATAGGTGTCGCCCAACAGATGGTCGGTCAGGAAACGCGTAGCAAGCTCGAGAGTGATGACTTTTGGAGCCACGGGCAGCAGTTCCAGTTCCTGTGGCGTGAGGAATTCACCTGCGGTAGAGAGGTAACCATCGGTCAACGCCTTGCGAAGCTTTTCATCAACGAAAACCTTGCGCAAATCCTGCTCATCCTCCGCGGCACTGGAGGCGGCGGAGCGGACAAGATCGCCAAAATCAAACAAAGCCAGACCAGGCATCACGGTATCGAGATCGATGACGATGGGCGGCAAGTTGGGATTTGTCGGAAACAGAATGTTGGAAATTTTCGTGTCGTTGTGGGTGATGCGCAACGGCAGCCCGGCATCGGTCAACAGAGTTGTTAGGTTTTTCTGCGAGATGATGTAATCGACTTCCGCTTGTGCTCCGGCGAGGCGCTCGACGGGATTCTTTTCCACTGCGGCGAGCAGTTTTGCATAATAGGTCGGCGTATGGTGGAATTTCGGAATGGTTTCGTGAAGGGTTGTCGGATCCAGATCTGCTAGACGTGCTTGGAAATGCCCGAATGCCGCCGCCGCACGATATGCAAGTTCAGGCGAATCGATTTTTTCAAAGGTCTCGGTATTTTCGTGAAACGGATAACAGCGCCACACGGTGTTGTCCTGAAGTTTTAGCCAGCTCCTTCCATCAAGCAGGGGAATCAGGCACAGTTGCTCCGTGTGCGGATCATGCGTGCCGATATGGCCGGTGACATGGAAGATGTTTTCCATCACTTTTTCTGGCTCGGGGAATACCGCGGCGTTGATGGATTGGAGAATAAACCGCTTTTCAGTTTTGCCACTGCGGCAGGTGATTGCAAAAGTCGTGTTGATGAGACCCGTGGCAATCTCTTCATGGTAAACGACAAGCCCGGGCAGAATAAAGCGAGAGGCGATGTCTTGGAGGGTCATTTTCACAATGGATGACGAATGAAGTTGATACGCTTATTTCAGCAGCTCGGCGAAAACCAAAATGCCCGTTTGCGTTTGTAAAGTGGAGGTGACAACAGCATTGACGGAAGTGCCGATTTTATCTGCTGCGAGATTCACCACCACCATTGTCCCGTCTGGCAGATAACCAACCGCCTGGTGATCCTCTTTCCCCGGCCTAACAAGTGCGATGTGTAGCCTTTCCCCAACGGCAATAGATGGCCTGAGGGCGATATCAAGTTCATTTAAATTCAAAACAAAGACGCCTTGGAGCTTTGCAATTTTTGTTAGGCTATCATCAAGTGTAAGTAATTTAGCGCTGAGGAATTTAGCAGTATCAATGAGGCGAGAGTGGATGTTTTGGGTATCTAAAGAAGCGGTCGCTTCATGTATAGATATTTGGATATCCGCAGACTTCTGCATTTTATCTAAATGATCCAAACCGCGTTGTGCGCGATGTCGCAGGCTGCTTTCGCCTTCATTTGCCAGTGTTTGGATTTTTTCTAACACATAATTCGGGACGATTAATCTGGATCCGATGAATCCCGATCCGATCAAAGCGAGAATTCTGCCGTCCATGATGGCCTCGGCATCCAACACGATGGGTTGCCCAGAGCTTGCGTCCTCGCGAAATCGCACATACGGGATGATGAATGCGAAATCTTCTCGGTTCCCGCGCAAAGCTAAAATCGCGCCTATAAATCCCAAACTTGCAAATAAAGTCACGTCTATGGCGAGACGTATGGAGTTTACCAAGCTTTCTCCGTCATCACTTGCTTCAATGGTTTGATGAAGTGCCAATTCTAACAGTGCAGAAATTTCCACACGTGTCAGCAACCATGCACAGAATAAGCCAACACCAAGACCGAAGGTTGCAGTTGAGAATCCACGCAGTGTGAAGCCCTCCATGAGCTTGTCTATTCCGATGAAGACAAGACCAACTACTGAACCCGCTAAAAAACCATGGGTGATCGATACATCAAAATCCGTGCCTTCTGTAGTAAGAGCGATTAACACCCCGCCTGCTTGGCAAACGAGCAGGTAGACTAGGCGGGCAATATTGACGGAGCGTTGGTTCATGCCGATATGACTCATGGTTGTGACAAGTAGACCATTCATCAAGCCGAAACCTCGCCTTGGACGGATTACGTTTATCTAACGAATGGTTTATTGATGCTCGTCTGCCGTTAGCTTGATGTCAGAAAGAGCAGCGATGAAATCGCCGAGAATTTCCGCAGGAACCATGATTGTGTCCCGATTTCCGCCTACGTCCTCGGTGATTTTCACAACCATGCCCCGTGAGTTTTGTTTCAGGTCGAGGAAAAAGGTTTTCCGATCCGATAAAATTTTTTCCGTATGCAACAAATCGCTTTCCACTAGTCTTGCTTGGTTGTTATTGGGAACAACCATTGAGAAGCCCGTTTGATTGTCAAACCATTTCCTGATTCCAGCCATGCGCGATCTGCTCCCAAATCACCGCCCTGCCTTGGTGCTTGCACCTATGCAGGACGTGACGGATTTGCCCTTCATGCGGGTGCTTGCGAGACGCAGCATGCCGGATTGGTTCGTTACGGAATACTTCCGCGTGCATCCCCACTCACGCCTGAATGCCTATATCCTTAGGTCCATTTCTGAAAATGCGACGGGTCGCCCCATCTTCGCGCAAATGATCGGTTGCGATATTCAAGAACTCACCCGCACGGCGAGAGAACTTTCAAAATACCCCGTGGCTGGGATCGATCTCAACCTCGGTTGCCCCGCACCTGTGGTTTATCGGAAAAACGCCGGCGGAGGCTTGCTGCGCTCTCCCAACCAAATCGATGTCATCCTCGGTGCCCTGCGCGATGCCATTCCGGGGCGCTTCACGGTCAAGGCCCGCCTCGGATTTCACCGCCCGGAAGAATTTCCTTTGCTGTTGGATACTTTCAGAAAACACGCCATCGATGGCCTGACGATCCACGGCCGCACGGTTGCTGATCGCTATCAGACCCCCGTGCTGCCGCATTTCGTAAAGCTCGCGGTCGATACGCTTTCCTGTCCGGTCATCGCCAACGGCAACGTCGTCGACCGCGCCACCGCCGTGCGATATCATCAACAAACCAATGCCGCCGGACTCATGATTGGGCGCGGCGCGATCCGGAACCCGTGGCTGTTTTCACAAATCAGTGCGGTTTTTGAAAAGACCACCCCCTTTCAGCCTAGCTACCGTGATTTACTAGCGTATATCCACGAGCTTTCCGACGAATTGGCCAAAGAAGCCCCTTCTTTCGATCCCCTCGGCCACATTCAACGCATGAAAAAGACCCTGATTTACATCTGCGACGGGATCGATCCGGAGTTCGAACACGCCATTCGCCGCATGAAAACTCCCGACGAGTTTCATCACATCCTGAAAACCCACCTCGACCACCCCACACAACTATCCGAATTACCGGCTTTGGATTCGCGCCTGTTCTGTGGATTTGGCGATTTGCTATAATCGACTTTTTAAAAAAAATACTTCCCCCACCTTAGTTTTTACCATAACTAGGAATCCGTAATTGCTGGGTAAATACCTTAGCAGCTGCCTTTGTGTCGCCAAATTCCCGCTCTAAATCCGTATGTCAGTTATGAAATCGTTGAGAATTTCCTTTAATATAAGTCTGGTTGTTAAAATCTTGTCTTTAATAACGATCGGCTTTTTCACCAACCTACAGGCACAACAGCTAAATCAGCTTAAAAATGGATCCACTTTTACACCAGGTTCTCTAGATAATAATTTCGAGAATTTCAAGAATTTCCCCATAGGACTCGATAGCAGTGGCCTGCCTCTAAACGCACAATTCGTAGGTGCAAGCCCCGACGTCAGAGCGGCTGCGGTTCAACCGGACGGAAAGATTTTAATTGGGGGAACTTTCCAAATTCAGCAGAGAAATGTAAGATATCGTGACTCTTTAGGCATCACAGTCATTTGGAGAAACTTAGCGCGTCTGAATGCAGATGGCACACTCGACGTGACCTTTATGTCTGACTCCGTCATCGCTCTCATTGAAGCGGGTAATTTCGGCGATTTGTTTGGGACTACGCCTCTGATATGGGGACCTGATGGAGCGGTATACAGCATCTCAGCGGAGCTAAACGATGACAGTTACCAATATGTCATTACGGGAGACTTTCTTAATTTCAGTCATAACAACCTTGGATTCTCAGCCCCGAGATTGCGTTATCTTGTGCTTGATGCTTTGACGGATGACCCAGCTGCAGAAGAAGGAAGATTTGCCGAGCCTAGGATCCAGCTTGCCACTGAACGAGCTGAAGGAAATGGGTTTGATTCCCCAGTCAGAAAATTACGTCGGATCAGTGGTGGCGGTGTGGTGCCACAAACCACAACGCCCAATCAGGTGACGCGTCTCGCACTCACCTTGGTGCAAGCGCCAGTGGGAAGCATTGTGCTTGAGATTATCACGGCTACACTATTTCGCCGGATCGGCGAAGGGGCTGCGCTTGAAGATTGGTTCGTCCTGAACGGTGAGTTTGCTCCCCCGAGCTATTATGCCATGGGAGATTTTATCAATGTCTTCGACAATGAGACTCAACCTTTCATTGTGCGTGCAGGCAGAGATGGAACAACATTAACCACTCATGAAGATTGGATCGTGGCGCCAAATCCGAATGCCAGGGTAAACGACATCGCCATCGATGGCGATAACGCGATCATCGTTGGTGAATTCACTGAAGTTGGGGGCTCGCCTAACAATAGAATTGCTAGAATCGATAATACAGGAGTTGTGGATGCAGCTTTCAACCTTGGCGAAACTGGTTTCAACAATCATGCTTATGCATGCGCAGTGGATCCAGTGGCGCTTCATGTCACAGTTGTAGGGGATTTCACGGATTACAATGGTACAACCGTAGGTCGAATTGCCAGACTTGACAGTCTAGCAGGCACCCATGACACCACATACCCAGCAGCAAACAACGGAAACGCAACTGGTGCCAACGGAACGATCCGCACAATGACTCGCCAACCTGATGGGAGAATACTTATTGCAGGCTCATTTACGACTTATAATGGCATCCCTCGCTCAGGAATAGCCCGTCTTGAGCCAGATGGTTCTCTAGACACATCGTTCACACCAAAAGGTAACGCCGGTGGCGTGCTTGCCTTTGCTAGCGATCTTAATGGTGGCCCTGGTTCAGCGAATCTTTTTGCAAGACCCATTGTAGTAGGAAATTTCTCCAATCTTTATGGCTCAGGCTTTAAAGGCGTGGCTAGACTATTGGGAGGATCTTTCCCTGGAGTTTGGTATCAGCCATCGGAAATCGAGATTTCTGCCAGTCCGTCTCCTTTCATTGTGACAGGTGGAAGCGATAAATCATTACACGTTGTCGCATCAGATAATCGTGTTGGTTACGATGGAATTCCCCCTGCGGTGATGCCATTCGTCCCAGCTCTACCCGTCCAAGCGCCTTCTGAACCGATATTTTATCAGTGGGAGTTGAATGGGAAAGACATTCCAGGAGCCAACCAAAGCTCTCTGGATTTGAACGATGTTAAATATTCACAAGCAGGAACATACCGGGTTAAAATATATAACTCTCAATACTATATCCATAGTCAAACCGTTCAATTAACCGTTCTGAATCCTTTCATTGGCATCATTCCTCCCAGCGGCTTGCAAGTAAACGGACGCATCGATGCTGATACGGGATTAAATAAGAATCTAGGAGGCTCTATATCGATGACTATCGATCGGCTAGGAGCAGTGAGTGGCACGTTCACTATGGTAGGATCAAACGGCAAATTAGTTAAAACTAAGTTCAAGGGCCAGTTCGATGGGAGTGGCGACCTTGTGATTAACATTCCAAGGAAAAACCTCTCGCCGCTGACACTTACGCTTGAAATGGATTTTAGCGCTCTTCCTGCTTTTACCTTTAATCCATCAGCAAATACTATTTCTGATGGGGTCAATTCGGCTGATATCAGTATGTGGAACAAAGGCTGGTCTACTACCAACCCAGCTACTGCTTATGCGGGTGTTTATAATGTGGGCTTGGAATACACGGCACCTCTTCTGCCTACTACATTAGGATCTGGATCTACTACCCGAGCACGAGTTTCACAGGGATATGGATACTTCTCCATGAATGTGGTTGCCAGCACGGCGGGTGCGCGCATCGCAGGCGTGCTTGCGGATGGGAGCCCATTCACATCGTCAGCTACGCTATTGGGAGATGCACCAGGTAACCTACCTTTATGGATACCTATTTATAAAAATTCAGGCGCCTTACATGGCGATGTAACCATTACAGCAGCCCCTCCAGAAAATCTGGTGACAGCTGTTTTGAATTGGACTAAGCCCGCGGGCTTAGCAAAGACATCGGACACTTATGGTTTTACAAATGTGCTTCTGGAGGCTTCGCCCACAAGTGGGCTATATTCCGCCAGTAATTTTATATCATCACTTCCAGGTGGCATTTTATCCCTAACCATTGACGATGGTATGTGGGTGCCAGTAAATTCACCCGTTACGGGGCTAGGGGGAGGCCTGTCGGCGGGGTCATTCGCAGGGACAGCTACCTTTAATGGCACGACATTTACGAGTAATCTGGCGAACCCAAGGAGTCTTAAAATTGCGGTCAATCAGACAACCGGTCTGGTGACTGGTAGTTTTATAGATCCAGATGTCTTTGGTGCTAATAGAACCGTGAAATTTCAAAGCATGATCATCACCGAAGGAGGACCAGCCACTCATATACTGCGCGGCAACTATGTGATGCCTAATACAGTGCAATCTCCTGGGTATTATGTTGGCGGTAGCGTTGAAGAATAGCCCTAACATAATCTTTTGGTTAAATCAAATCTCTCCATGTCAGATTCATCATGGAGAGATTTCCTGAATCTGATCTGGGGAAATGCGGCTTAAAGCAACTAGGTTCGATTCATTCAAAAGGCAGCAAAAACATCATTCATCAATCAGGTAATGGGAGAAATAGGTGCACGTAAAAGGACTCGTTCATTTGGGCTTTGGTTTATAGGCACTGCCGTATTCTTGATTTCAGGCATTCTCGTTATTCAAAATCTGAACAAAGAAAAAGGGTCTTTGGGAGAGAGTGTTGTAAAATCTGACGGAACCGAAACCAAGTTGCCGCATAGGAATGCAGGCAATGGACAATCGCTCATTCAGGCACATAGCTCTTCATCAAACGGTCACGGTGAAATTACAGCGAGAGAGATGATGATATCGCAAATTGTGGGATCAGAGCGCCCAGTTCATGATATAGCGGCGGAATTGCTGAAATTGTTTCCAGAATCTAAAGGCTCTGAACAAGTTCTAGTCGCGTCTCATTTGGGTAATTTGGCCGAAGGAGAGCAACTGGATGAGCTCGTCAGTTTCTTAAGTGACCCAAGAATCAATAAAAAATCTAAGGAAGAGATATTTAATACAATTTATGACTGTGAGCCGAAGCAGACGGCATCGTTACTAATCAAAGTTATTGATGATGGCGTGCAAGAGTTTTCAGGCGAGGCTGAACGCACATTGTCCATTTTATTAAAGGCAGATCATGGAATGGATGTAGCCGCCTGGAAATCGGAGCTCGATAAATCTGGGGATTTATTGGAATCCGATAAAAGCAGTCAGTGAAATGGAATCCGAATCGACCTGCGATTGCAGTCAGGATCGCAGATAATCGATTCATCGGGAAAAGCCGTCCTAAAGAGGGATGGAAGAAAATAGCGATCCAACCATTATTAGATTTACTTTTTCGCCCTAACAAAAAATGCTGGGGTCCGCCAAGCGCGTTCACATGCCCCCCTGTGTATCCAAAGCGTGCCGGAAGAATGGCCTTCTTTCGGCATTCAGCCTCATCGAGTTACTTGTGGTAATTGCGATCCTTGCGGTATTGGCAGGAATAGCCATTCCGGCGATTTCTGGCAACTTCAGTAACGCGCGTAGAACTTCACGAGAAATCGTTAAAAATCATCTTCAGCAAGCAAGAGCGCATGCCATTGCTACGCGCAATCATACGGCTCTGATCATTCCTGATAAGGAAAGCGAAGCAAATGGACTTTGCGCCTTGTCATTGGTTGAGATTGAGAAAAAAGATGGCAAGTACGTGCCAATTGAAAATGAACATGGTTCGGGTTCGCTGTTACAACGGTGGTCAAAGATGCCGAAGAATATGCATCTCATCTCAAACGCCATGATGGAGCGTGAGGCTCTGACCATATTGGATTACGAAGAAAAATTGAGTATTCTAGACCGCGGCAAAGAAACCGAATGCCACATGATCGTCTTTGCCCCCAATGGTCAGATCGACTATCCGCCTGCCGGCACAACCATTCATATCGCGATCGCTCAGCTGGATAAAGGTCAAATCGCGGATAGATCAGATAGTAAGCCAGTCTTTGATTTGCTTTTAGTGAATCGTCTGACTGGCAAAGCACAAAGCATCACGCCGTGAATACAAAACGAAGCATAAATGATAGAACAAAACGCGGAACGACACTCACTGAAGTTGTGATCGCGCTATCGGTCATCGCATTCAGTGTTCCACTGATCCTTGGAGCAACAGGGGGAGCGCATCAATCACGTCAAGACGCGGAAGCTGATACCCGGGCTATATGGATAGTGGGTGATGTGAAACGTAGAGTCATCAATAAGTGGTCAACTGATACGCAGCGATCCGATGTGGAAGAAACATTGATATTTCCATCCTCAGCTACTCCAAAGAACACGATCAAAATGTTTTACGATAAACAAGGATCGTTGATTGAACACGATCATGAGAAGGGGGTCTATTTGGTCACAGTGGAAGCTTCTCCATACGTTCGGACCCATTACTACTCAGATATTTCACCATTGGCTCGGGTTATAATTAAAATCCAACAACCAGCCAAATCTTCATCAGATAGGCAAAAAAAACTGACTTATCAGTTTGTGAGTAATCGATATGGATTTTGAAGCGAATAAAATACCATCTAATCGATCAAATTTGCGCGGATTAACTCTCATTGAGTTACTGGTGACGATGGCAATCACATCCATGCTATTAATTGCGTTGGCGGTAATTGTTTCGCAATCAACGAACGCATACTCACTGTCTCAGCGCTCCCTAGATCACTTATCTCAATCACGTGCTTTCATTCAGATTTTTCAGTCCGAATTGACGCTTCGCTTATCAGATACACCATTGATCCATCAAACTTCTAATCGTGGCGGAACAATGAATTATGACAAAATATTTTTTGTTAGAATAATTCCTGCAAATGAACGAAGCTCCGATTCAAATGGCGATATTGCCTCAAGTTGCTATTATGTGGCATTCGCAGAAAGTGGAAATCAAGGAGTAGCTCCAAAATTGTTCCGAAAAATTATTACTTCAAAAGAAACACAGAGTTTTATCGAAGCAGGTAGCTCCGCAGAGTTTCCAGAAGTTGATCCGAATCTAGATGAGCCCATACTAGATTTCGTTATCAGTTTTCAAGCGATCCCAATGTATATAGATCCAACATCAGGAAGTGAAGAGAGGTGGGATAAAACCATCCATTCCGAACCCTCTCACATCAAACTTTCGATCCGCACAATGGATGAATCCATTTCAGGTCGTTACGTAAACGAGGCTGAATGGGAACGTCTCACGATATCACCTAATGAAAGCGAGCGACAAATGATTCGGACGGTTTCATGTAACTTAACCATTGGCAAATGAGATCTAATTATCGGAGAGAATGCATGAAATCAGGTGTCGCCTTACCGATGGTTTTGATATCTATCAGCGCGCTTCTTTTGTTGCTAATTGGCATGCTGACAATTTTAGGCTTGGAAAGTAAAGCCGCCCGCTTATATTCCGATGCCAAAAGAGCCGAGCTCGCTGTAGATAGCGGCCTTGCGAATGCACTTTCTCTTATGTCGGAAATCTCATGTCGTGATGACTCATTAGTCTTCCGCATCGATGATCCTGCCAATCCTACGATCCCATGCAATCGCCGCCCCCTTGGATATCGCGAACAATTTTTTACTTACGGCGCGGTTTTTGAAAATGATGCATGGCAGGCAATCCCATTATTTAGTCATGCATCAGGGCGAACCTTAGGCGATCGGCAGATCGAAGTCAGAGATTTGGTTCCAGATCTAACCCAATACGCTTTATCTGCAGAAACGCTGATCCCGATCAGCGAGCATGATCAAAATATTCCACGGGCTCAATGGATTGAGCTGCCTGCTGATCCTGATCAGCCAAACGATCCTACCGTTCGTTATGCTTTTTGGATCGAGGATTTAAGCGGAAGAATCGATGGAAAACATGTTGCTGCGGTGGCTCGCAATCTGGGCAACAGCACCGCGGAAATTGATCCCTCTACCATTTTTCAATCTTTATCATCTAAAGGAAGCATGCCATCAATCATGAGTGAAAAGCGTAATTCCATACGCACATCAGCATCACTGAGAAATTGGTTAGACTCAATTCAGGCAAGTCGGATTGAGCCATATATCATCTATCTTCCAGAACAACCTCATCCCCCAAAAATGATTCCGCATGGATTTGGTTATGCGGATGCTGGGCAGCAAGCCAGTGACCTGAATGCCTTTGTTACCAGCAGAGATGTAACAGGATTATCAGATCATATCTCCCGAAATCTACCCGAATTTTCTGCAAGAAGAGGTGGATTTTCTGCTTCTTCAGATTACATAAATACTCTCGTCGCATCGATGATCGATTACGCGGATGCCGATAGCAATCCAACCGATGGCAGCGGTTTCCGAGGTGTCGATGCCTATCCATTCGTTAACGA
>JBILAN010000084.1:0-10987 GCA_044354135.1 Luteolibacter sp. | reverse complement strand
CGGGGGAAGACGGCGGAGTGTTCAAGCTACCTTCCGAACATCCGGCAGGCGTTCAAGGGTCAAACGAACTCCTCCGCCGCTTCCTCCGAAAGGATAGCACGTTTTTAATACACAAGGGTCGCCTCGCTGAGTCGACCCAAATCTAGACCGTTTGCCAAAAGTATTTTCCGAAACGACCGAGTCCGTAGCCCTCGGATTCTAGGCGTGAGGAAGGAGTGAAAGCCAGCCTTCACCGTTCTTCGTATTTAGAGAACGCACACTGCTTGGCCGGAGTGCAACGTAGGCAATAAACATCCACGACTGACGAACAACAACGAAACCGTGGGTTTACGGGCCGGAACTCCAAATCAAACATCCGCGCAGCGGCTAATCATCCAAACCTCAAAATCTCCTCGTTTCGGAAAAGACTTTTGGCAACCGGTCTAAAATCTCAACGCGCTAGTGTTCTAACAGACGCGCAACCTTCCTCACAGCCCACCCTTTCAGAATATCGGTCAACTCGGCGAGTTGACCCTACCGTTTGAAAGAATTGATTTACGATTGATGATTGTTGAGGTTTGATTTCTGAAGTGTTGAGACATTCAATCAACATTCAAAAATCAACAATCATCACTCGTCAATCCATCCGATTTAACTTAGAAACCTCCCATGTCCCAACCTTTTACTCTCAAAACCAACATCGCACTCGGCGTTGTCCCTACTCATCTCGGTTTCATCGCCGGACTCGTCCCGGACTCCAAGGGCTGCCTGCCCCGCGAAGCCGATGGCCGTACCGCCGTGGTTGCGGAGATGGATCGAATTTGTTCACTCTCTCCTGTCCGCCCCACTTGCGTTCAGGTGTCCCTTTTTCCCGGCACAGGCGAAGCTGACATCGCCGAACTTGTGACCGGACTCAAAGCCTTGAATCTCGAGGTCCACCTCATCATGATGGTCGGCGGAGCCAACCCCATGAACCCAGCCGATGAAGACGCGGTGCTCGCCCAACTGGTCCCATCCCTCAAAGCCGCCATTGCCCACGGAGCGGTCACGGTAGGCTCCACATCCATCGAGGAATGGATGAACGGCCCGGTCGATATGGATCTCGATGCCGCTATCGCACAAAACGTCAAACTTCACGTCCGCGCGGTCAAGGAAACCGGATTGTTAGATTCCAATATCACCTCCTGGCACATCGAATTCCTCCGCCCCGGTGAATTCAAAACGTTTACCAACATCAAGCGCGGTGCCGCTTTCATCAAAGCGATCAACAAGGAACTCGGCCGCGATTATTTCAAACTCCTCATCGACTCCGCACACATGGGTGACTCCGGTCTCTCCATCGAGGAAAACCAACGCCTCATCGCCGATCTTGCCGCCGCAAATCACATGGGCATTTTCCATGCCTCCGCCAAAACCACCCGCGGCTGCCTCAGCACCGACGATGGTTGGATCGGCGCTACTCTTCTCGCCGCCGCCAAAACTGGTAAACTCGAAACTGTTTTCGTCGAAGCCTTCCGCCACGACGATCCAGCCCTCCAGCCACTCCGCGATCTTGAACCCGGCCACGGCATCGACACCACCGACGGCCGCAGCTACACCCAAGTCATCATCGATGGTTTGGTGGATGTAGCGCATAGGTTGAACAACCTGAAAGCGCGAGGGATTTTGTAAAAACACCTCGCTCTAATACGCTAAGGAAGAGAAGACCTCAGACAGAAAAATTTGGGGCAGAAAAAATGAAGTGATTTAACCACGAATTACTCGAATAAGACGAATGATTGCTGATAAATCGCCGTCCCGAATATACATCAGCAAATGATCTTCATATTCGTGTTATTCGAGTAATTCGTGGTTAAAATCATATCAACCCCAGCTATTCCTCTTATTTTTCTACCCGAAATTTTCCTGTCGGAATTTCCAACCACAGCCCCATGGTCAAAAATTGCCCATGGGATTTCTGGGCTTGGGCAAAAACCGACCAAATACGGCTTTCCCACCTAAAAATAAGAGTTTCAGAAACAAATATTGGGTTTAGGTTCTCTCTAATCAAAGAAACACGAGTTATCCCACGTTAACTTAGCCGAACCAACTGAACCCACCTTTTCAGCCCATGAAAAACATCCTTCTAACTCTCGCTCTCACCGCTGGTATTTCCCAAGCCCAGAACAATGAGTATCTCTCAATCAAAAACGAGATCGGCCAGTCGATCGCTCGCGGCAATGCTTGGTTGGCAGAACAGCAAAAAGAAAAAGGTTACTGGGACGATGGAGGACTTCCGGCGTTTACCGCTCTTGCGCTCACTGCAGCTGTGCGTGATCCAAACCTCAAAGCTCCAGCCGATGGCAAACTTCCTGATCACCTCAAAAAAGGTTTCGATTGGTTGCTCGAGCAACAAAAAGAAGACGGTGGCATCTACAACCGCGGCTTAGCAGTTTATAACACCGCGACTTCCGTCACCGCGCTTTCCTCTGCAGGACGCAAAGAATTCGAACCTGCCATCGTCAAAGCCCGCCGCAAACTGATCGGCAGCCAATGGGACATTGGCGACAAAGGAAAAACCGATAACCAAAACGATGGAGGCATCGGTTACGGTTCTAAGAACACTGAAACCGATATGTCTAACACCTACCTCGCTATCGAAGCGATCGCGCTTTCCGATAAAATCATCGAGGACGGCAACTACGCCGATGAGCCAAAACTGAACTGGGATGCTGCACTTACCTTCCTTTCCCGCAGCCAAAACCTCACCGCCACCAACGATCAAAAATGGGCATCAGATGATCCAAAAAACAAAGGTGGATTCGTCTACACCCCGGGAAGTTCCAAAGCAGGTGAAGACGTCACTGCAGATGGCAAAGTGGCACTGCGTTCTTACGGTTCGATTTCCTATGCCGGCTTACTCTCATTCATCTACGCTAAACTCGAAGCCAACGACCCACGCGTTGTGGCTGTTAAAGAATGGCTCGGTAAAAATTACACCGTGAACGAAAACCCTAACATGGGCGCCGAAGGTCTTTACTACTACTATCAAACGATGGCCAAAGCTCTTAACGCTGCTGGTATCGACAAGCTCAAACTCGCAGACGGTAAAGAAGCCGACTGGAGAAAAGACCTCGCTGGTAAACTCCTCTCCTCACAACGCGAAAACGGTTCATGGGTCAACGACAACGGCCGCTGGATGGAATCCAACCCTGTGCTCGTCACCGCTTACACCGTGATGGCTCTTGAGGAGATCTATCATTCGATTCCTTGAGTTTTAGGCAGGGACGTCTATCCTTAGACGTCCATATCTAACAGATCGCCATACCCGTTTAGACCTTTCCGCAGTAACCACCGCAAGATATGGACGCGTAGGGATACGCGTCCCTGCCCATGCAGTCGCGATTGAAAATCGCAGTTCCTTTCCTATCAACCATCTTGACATCGTCTCAATGCACATTTACTGTGCTGCACAGTCATGAAAAATATTACTTTGAAAATCGATGACGAGACCTATCGCAAGGCGCGCATACGCGCTGCCAATGAGGGAACTTCTGTGAGTGCGATTGTAAGAAATTATCTAGAATCCCTGGGAAAACAGGATGCTGAGGAAAAAAAGGCGGAGCAAAAAAGGGTGAAGAGACTCCGGGCACTTTATGCCGAAGCAGATGCCCGCGCAAAAAACGCTCCACGCCAAGAACCTTGGGTTTTCAAACGCGACGAGTGCTATGAATAAGGTCTTCGTCGACACAAACATCCTCGTCTATGCCGCAAACAGCACAGGACAAGACGTCCGGAAAAAACAAATCGCGCGAGAAATCATCTTACTACCGCATCTCCATCTTTCCGTTCAGGTTCTAAATGAATTCATTTCCGTAGCCCGCAGCCCCAAGAAACTCAACTTATCCCGCGATGAAGAAAGCAAGTGGCTGCGTGAATGGTTCGAGCTCAAAATTGGGGCAAGCACCGCAACTACTTTTCAAAAGGCGATAGAGTTACATCTGCTACTACAACTTTCTCACTGGGATGCTTTGATCGTCGCCTCTGCTCTGGAGACATCTTGTGAAATTCTATACACAGAAGACTTACAACACGGCCAAATCATCGAAGGACTTCAGGTTATAAATCCGTTCCTCTGAAACCTCACGGAGGTGCGATGCATCCACCAAGTAGCGGCTGCATTCTGCTGCCGATTTCTAATGAACCTTCAAATAAATTCATACTTCTCAGAGAAAATCACGTTCGACTTAGACCAGTCGACCCTACCATTTACAGGTAAGTTCAACTCGTACACCCCGATGTGTCGGGGCCGAGTTGACCCAACTCAAATACTTTTCCGAAACCTGATCTGGTACAATCCCGACAATTTCGGGTGTGTCGTAGGGATGCTTTTCTAACAATTCTTTTTCGAGATTCTTAAATCCCACGGCTGCAACTTTAAAAATCGCCAGCACTTCGTTTGCTTGCTCGATCTTGCCTTCCCAACGATAAATCGATTCTACAGCTGGGATCAGATTCACGCAGACAGCGATATTTTCCGAAATGATCACAGTGGAAATACGTCTCGCAGTTTCCGCATCGGGAAAAGCGCAGAGCACGATGAGCATATCTGCAGCAACGGGCGGACTGGAATGATCCTGCCCGCCCGTTGATTGGAGATTTTCCTGCATGGAAGCGATTACTTGTAGCTCACTGGCTTACCGGTTTTCGCCGATTCGTAGAGAGCATCGATGATCCACATCAGTTTGTGTGCTTGTTCCGGAGTGTTGAAAGGTTGAGCCGTGCCGTTGATCGTTTGGATGAAGTTGGAAGCGGAACCGATGCGGCCCATGTCTTCGCAGGCCTCGGTGATGATGGTGCGGTTCACACTGTTGCCGTTTTCCTGAACATAGAGCTCGCAGGTGTCCATGGCGGTTTCATCCAAACCATCGCGACCGAACAAGCGCTCGACTTTTCCGCCGGCTTTGGTGCCTTGGAAAACCACGGAGACTTCCTCGCGTTTGACCATTTCCGCCCAAGAAACTTGGAGGCTGAGAACTTGGCCAGACTTGAAACGAACAAAACCGTGAGCCGCGCACTCTACATCCGTGGTGCCGCCCTCGCGGTCAGGGATACCCCAAGGACCTTTGAAGCCGGGATCAGTGATATGCGTGTCAAAGGTGTTAGCCAAAACGTGAGCTGGCTCAGGATAGCCCATGAGGTAGAGCGCAAGATCGATCATGTGAAGAAGATCGATGGTCGCACCACCGCCGGACATCGCCTTGGTGGTGAACCAACCGCCGAAACCAGGAATCCCGGTGCGGCGTATCCATTTTGCTTGAGCGGAATTGATCGTTCCGACCGTGCCGTCATCGACGTATTTCTTCATCGCTTGCGATTCAGGACGAGCGCGGTTGTTGAAATTGAACATCAATTTTTTGCCAGATGCTTTCGCAACTTCGATCATCTCCGCCACTTCAGCTGCGTTTAAGCCAGGTGGCTTTTCGCAGAATACGTGTTTGCCTGCTTTGAGGCACTGGATCGCAAGTGGAGCATGAAACTTGTTAGGAACAATGATGCTGACCGCATCAAGTTCCGGGGCTTCCGCCAACATGCGATCGACCGAATCGAAGGTCTTTGAGATATTCCATTGCTTGGCTGCGCTTTCCGCTGCGCCTGGCAACGGATCGGCAACAGCGACGATATCCGCACCCGCTGCGCGAAAGCCGGCGGCATGGTATTTCACCATCCATCCGGCACCGATTACTCCTACTTTGAGTGACATAAATATTATTGGTTGGATTTGTCGAATGCGGCGTCGAACGCGACGTTGGAGCCTGGGAAGTCAACATTTCTAACAAATGCTGCTGCTTCGGTCGCACCGTGGACGCGATCCATGCGGATGTCTTCCCACTCAACGGAGAGCGGACCGGTGTATTTGAGATCGTTGAGCGCGACGATGATGTCCTCGAACTCGATGTCGCCGTGACCGAGCGAACGGAAATCCCAGAAGCGGCGAGAATCGCCGAAGTCGGTGCTGCCACCGAACACGCCGACGGAACCGTCACCGTGGCCCCACCATACGTCCTTCATGTGGACGTGATAGATGCGGTGTCCGAGCTCGCGGATGAACTTGATGTAATCTACCCCTTGATAACCGAGGTGGGATGGATCGTAGTTGAAGCCGAAACGCTTGTGGTTCTTGACCGCTTTCAGCGCGCGCTGGGCGGTGGCGATGTCGAAGGCGATTTCTGTTGGGTGAACTTCGAGAGCGAAGTTGACGTTTTCTTTGTCAAACGCATCGAGGATAGGAGTGAAACGTTTGGCGAAATCTTGGAAACCTTTTTCGTAGAATGCTTGGCTGGTAGGAGGAAAAGCATACAGACCATGCCAGATGGACGAACCGGTGAAGCCGTTGACCACTGCTGGGAATTCGTCTTTGCCTTTGCGACCTGGCTTGGCGTTGAAAAACTTGCGAGCGGCTTTTCCGGTATCGATCATTTCTTTTGCGGCGCGCTTGCGGACACCTTCTGCATCACCTTTGCCCCAAACATGTGGAGGCAGGATGGCTTTATGGCGCTCATCGATGTTGTCGCAAATCGCTTGTCCGACGAGGTGACTGGAAATCGCGTAGGAGGTCAGGCCGTGATCGGCGAGGAGTTCCCATTTTTCTTTAATGTAGTTCTTTTTCGAATTTGCTTGAGCTACATCGAAGTGATCTCCCCAGCAGGCGAGCTCAAGGCCGTCATAGCCCATTTCAGCAGCAAGCGGCGCAAGTTTTTCGAGTGGAAGATCGGCCCATTGGCCTGTGAAAAGTGTGACTGGACGTGACATAATTTTGGTTAGTGTTGGGGTTACAGAGAGAATAGTGAACGATAGACCCTGCGTTCGGGAAGGAAAAACCTCGGGTGGGTGGATTTGGATTTTTTAACCACGAAAAGCACGAATCACACGAAAAGGAATTATTTATCATAGACTGCCATGAACATAGCCAATTGGACCTATCCCATCCTGAAACTTTCGTGTCCTTCGTGCTTTTTGTGGTTAATATCTTTCCTCAACCACTGCATTTCATTTTCGCATGATATCCAGCCACAGGTTACGGATGGAAATGAACAGAGGATGCACGGGGTAGGCACTGCCTTGGAACGAGGAAACCCATACCGGGCCCTTGATCGAAGAGGTCAGGAAAATTCCGTCTGCCTTCATGATGTCCTTTTTATTTAGAGCTCTCACATGGCACGGGATGCGTTTATCCGCTGCTAGCCTGATGATGAGCTCGCGGGTCACTCCAGGCAGGCAGCCACTATCGAGGCTGGGCGTGTAAATCTCCTTGCCGCGGATCAGGAATACGTTCGCCATCGCCGCCTCGCATAGCTCATCAGAGGAATTGAAAAACAGCATTTCGTCAAAGCCCTCATGGCGCGCCATATCGAGTGCGATAAGATGCTCAGCATAATTTCCAGTCTTCAAGCCACGCAACATGCTTTCATTATCCTTCCGCCAAGGCGCAAGTGTTAGACGCAAGCTTTCTTCATTTAGCTCAACTTTTGAAGCGGTCATCCATTCCCACGCTTGACCACTATCTGATAGATTCATGGGACCCAATCCCATGCTAATTGCAAAACGGATTCTCGCCATGCCAGTGTCCATTCCATTGCGTTTTAACAAGCTGACCATGACCTGCTGCAGGCCGGACTCTGCGATCTCGACATTATGAATATTCAATCGCAGCAGTCCGCTTTTTAATCGTCTCAAATGTTCAATGAGAAGTCGAGGTTGCCCATCGACTGCAAGGATGGTCTCAAACAAACTAAATCCATGGCACAGGCCGCGGTCAGAAGGAGAAACCCGAAACTCGGTCTCCTCTAGAAATTTTCCGTTGCACCAAATGATTGCCATGCCGCCATTAGAGAAGCTATGCGGCACATATCAAGGACAGAGGGAGAGATTCAAAAATAACTACCGCGAATGGAGATAAGAGTTTAACCACTAAAAACACGAAATAGAGAACGCTAATCATGGAATGCATCGAAAAGGCTAATGGTCTCAGCATATTCTGAAACTTTCGTGTCCTTCGTGCTTTTCGTGGTTAAAAAACCAACCGACCCATCTGGGCAAAAAAAGAGCGGCTCGACCGATTATCCCCGGGAAAAACCCAAAACCCAAAGGGACGTTCAGTCGAGCCGCCTTGTCTTACGACGGGCGAAACAAACCACAGGTTTGACTAAGGGTCAATGAATTTCATGCGATAAAAGTGATTTTTTATTAAGAAATCTGTAATTCCTTATGGATTTGAATAGAATTCCAGAGTCTCGCGATCGATTTTTCATCGCCACAGCCAGTAGATCAGGGCTTATTTGCAGAAATGGAACGGCACGACGGCAAACGCAGAGGAAAACCCTTTCCACACAAAAGAGCCCCAAAAGGGCATATCCCTGCCAAGAAATTCGCTGAAAGGCCAGATGCTGACGGGCCTCCGAAGCCTGGAAAAGACCGTGGCTGGGACGGGGTTGCGGGATGGTATGACAAACTCGTGGGTGCAGATGGATCGGACTATCATCAGAATGTGATTTTACCGGGTGTGATGGCCTTGCTGGATATTCAAAAAGGCGATGACGTGATCGATGTCTGCTGCGGACAGGGCGTGCTGGTGAAACATTTGCTCAGCGCGGGAGCGGGAAAAATTCATGGAGTGGATGCGAGTGAGAAACTCATTTCCGCAGCTCGGCAGCGATACAGCAATGAACCGCGAGTGAGTTTCGAAATTGCCGATGCGTGCGGTAAAGCCCCGTGGGCGGATGGCAGTTATAACAAAGCCGCCTGCGTAATGGCAGTGCATGATGTGCCGGATGCTGAGGCGCTGATGAAAAATGTTTCCGCAGCGCTTAAATCAGGTGGAAGTTTCACGATTGTGATGATGCATCCGTGTTTTCGCATTCCCAAAAAAAGTCATTGGGGTTGGGACGGCGATCAGAAAATTCAATTTCGTCGGTTAGATAAATACGGGTCCGCACTTGAGATCGCGATCCAAACCCGACCCGGTCTCAACACCGATGAAGGCACAGTGTTTTATCATCGTCCTCTCGCGGATCTTCTAACAGAAATCGGCGCCGCAGGAATGGGCGTTACGAAATGCACGGAACTTTTTTCCCACCGCAGATCACAATCTGGCCCGTTCAGTAAAGCGGAGCACAAAGCAGCAGAGGAGTTTCCGCTGTTTTTGGGATTAAGGGCAGTGAAATATTAGAATCAAAGAACTTGAACCACGGAATGCACGGAGTGGTGCTAATGCGATTTCCAAATGAACTTCATTCTGTATACTCCGTGCATTTCGTGGTTTAATTCTTCTTCATTCTTTATTTTTCACCACTGCGAAGATCGAACCAAAACTGTTGCTCTGCTTTTCCATATCCGCACCGGAACGCATTTGGCTGATATCACCATCTAGGAACAACGCATCATCACAACCGAAGGATTTGAATAACATCGCAAACTGATGAAGGTTCACAAATTTCTCGGAGTTGAAATCGGTCATCACGAAAACCACTTCACCTGTCTTCGTCACGCCCACGCCATTGCGATGCAATTCTGATGTTGAGTTCGCATTGAATGCCGGATGAACTTTTCCAGCCCGCAACAACAAGGGGCCGGACTGCACGGCTTGTTTCACGATGACATTTTTCTGCGGATATTCATCCGTGCGAATCACCGCCGCACCCTTATCGGAGATGAGAAAAATTCCATTCGGTTGCAGGAAAAAATTTCCCTCGCCCTTGTTCCGATTCACTGGGTTCATTTCCTTTCCATCCTGCACCCGCAAGCCACTGGGAATACCACCGGGTTCGAAAATTCCTCCATTCATCAAGGTCTCCACCGCTATCCCCTTCCCTTTCAGAAATTTCGAAGCTGCCGAAAAGTTTCTCAACTGCTGACCATCATCCCCCTTCCACAACAACTGAATCCGATCCGGCGTAACCTTAAGAATATGATACGTCAAGCCATTGATCACCTTTTTCTCTGGCGCAGCGATGGAGGAGAACGTGAAAAGAAGAAAAAGAAATGTGTATTTTGTTAGAGAACGCATGATTTACAATTCCGGCTTCTCGATTGGATAGTAATCTGTCCAAAGCGGTGCGAACGGGGTTTTCGATTTTGCAAGAACAGCGCCATCGACTGTCTTGTAACGACTAGTGACCCACCACTGCGTGTCCTCATGCACTGTGGCTTTTTGGAGGCCTTTTTTATGCTCACCTTCGCTGACGATTCCAGGGCCCGAAATCACCAAAGCCACGCCTTCAATATCTTTATCACTGGGTTTATTTTCTCCCGTTAGTTTCTCCAAAGTATCTGGGCTGATGTAGGCACTAACATAAGCTTTCTTATCCTTGGTTCGGATCTCTCGAAACGTGACCTTACCAGTCAGCATCATGGGCTTACCAGTTTCTTTATCTTTGATGATCACAAACCAGTTTGCCGTTATCTCTGGGATGAATCCTTTTGAATCGAGCTCACCTTTATCGTTTGTCGTCTGAACCTCAAGCTCCGCTTCAATTTCCAACCAATGACGCGGATTAAATTTTTTATTTTTTATCCCATTAACTTGAAACTCAGGTGTCTGCTGAATCACTGTCTCGATACTTTTGATGACTACTTTATGCGCGATCTCTTTAGCGGTTGCAGCGGCTAAACTGATAGCAAGTATCAAGGAGACAAGAATGGGTTTCATTTTTTGGGATGTTTTTTTGATGAAAAAATTACAATTCACCTACACACATACGCTTCCGGGTTGAAATGTCGAGTTCTTAGAAAACGCCACTTCTCAGTGGAGCAAGGCTATCCTTAAGCAGTAAGTGATGCTGTTATCCTAGGAATAATGGGGGCGGGATGCCACGCTCCCTCAAAGTTTTTGAAACGCATCCATCCCACCTTCGACATTGGTGACGTTTTCAAAGCCGATGGACATGAGGTATTCACAGGCTCTGGCGGAGCGCATGCCGGCTTTGCAGTGGATGATGATCTCGGCGTCTTTGGGAAGATTTGGCGCGTA
>JBILAN010000023.1:0-34028 GCA_044354135.1 Luteolibacter sp. | reverse complement strand
CGGTGGCACTATCCAACGTCAAGGTGCCCGTGGTTCCGCTGGAAGTGCCCACGGTGATGCCGCTGGAGGAGGCGATTGCGCCATTGGCGCCGTTGAGGAGGAGCGTGCCGCCGCTGACCGTCGTCGCACCGGTGTAGGTGTTGGCCAGGTTGAGGCCGAGCGTGCCGGCCCCGATCTTGGTGAGGCCAACGGCGCCCATGTTGTAGGAGCCCGACTGCGTCTGGGTGCCGGTGGCGATGTCGAGGCCCAAGGTGCCGCTGGTCTTGGTGGCATTACTCAAGAGGGTGTCCACATTGCCAGTCGTCCAACCGGTGCCGTCCAACGTAAGCTGCAGCGTGCCGCCGTTGAAGACGACCTTGCCGGAGGAGTTGTAGCCTGGCAGGGCGCTGGTGGAACTGGCCACGAGTGTGCCGAGGCTGACCGTGGTCGTGCCGCCGTAGGTGTTGGTGCCCGAGAGGATCTGGGTGCCCGCGCCGGACTTGACGAGGTTCATGTTGGCAGCGCCGTCGGCGATGTTCCCGCCATAGGTAACCGTGACACCTGCCTGCGGGTTGAGGGTCAGCGTGGTGACGCTGCCGTAGCCGGACGAGATGATGGTGGCGAGATTGCCCGTCGCGCCGCTCAAGCCGCCGATGGTCGGCGTCGTGATACCTGTGTCGAGGGCGATGCTGCCCGCGCCGGTGGTGGTAAGCGCGCTGTTCTGGAGGCCCAGGTTGTTGCTCAGCTTGAGGGTGCCGGCGTTGACGGCGGTGGGGCCTGAATACGTGTTCACACCAGAAAGTTTCAGCGTGCCGGAACCGAGCTTGGTGAAGCCGATACCAGTGCCGCCGATAATGCCGCCCACGGTCAGGGTGGTCGCCGCGTTCTGGATCGTCACGACGGGGTTGCCGGTAAGAGCGTTGTTGTTCAGGGTCACCGCGCCGGTGCCAAGGTAGAGGTCGCTATTGGCGCCGTTGCTGCCGAGGAAGGTCCAGTTGCCGCTCCACGCCATCGCGGGGTTGTAGGTCGAGGTGGTGATCGCCGCGCCGCTGGAGTTGTCGAGGTTGCCGCCGGTGATGGTTAGGTTGCCGGTGTTCGGGTTGACTGCACCGGCGTTATTCCAACGGAGCGTGCCACCGTTTAACGCGATATTGATTATGCTCAAAGTCGAGTTGGCCAAGGTGCCGTTGAGAATGAAGTCGCCGCCATTGATGGTGAGGCCTCTTGCCACCACATTGCCCAAAGTCCAGCCGCCGGAGCTCAGGGTTAGTTGGGCATAGGAGCTGTCAACATACTCGGTCATCGAATTACCGGTGGTGCTGCCCGCGAGAATGACCGTGCCCGGGTTGCCAGTGCCCAGTAGAGTGTAACCGTTCAGCACCTTGCCCAATGCCTGAGAACCGCTCGTGGGTGCGAATGTCCAAGTTGCACTTGAACTAAAGGGAAGAAGCACCGATGGACTGCCGGTGATGGCGGAGGAAACAGTCTGATTTCCAGATTGATTGCGGCTCTGAATGGACCCACCAGAGCCGAAGGCCAGCGTGCCGCCGGTGACCGTGCCGCTGCTTGTGCCGTCGAACGACAGCGTGGTGAGGTTGACCGTGGTGTCCAGCAAGACGGTGGCTGCGCCGTTCAGGGTCAGTTCGGAGGAACCGAGGGCATTGGCGTTGGAGAGTTGCAGCGTGCCGGCGCTGACGGTGGTGCGGCCGGTGTAGGTGTTGGCCTGGTTCAGGACGAGGGTGCCGGTCCCGACCTTGGTCAGGCCCACCGCGCCGAGGTTCCAGGCGGCGGTCTGGGTCTGGTTGCCACTGGTGGTATCGAGCGCCAGGGCGCCGCTGTTCTTGGTGGCATTGGAGACGAGCGTGTTGACGTCGGCCATGGCCCAGGCGCTCGGCAGTTGGAGGGTGCCGCCGTTGAAGACGACCTTGCCGGCGGAGTTGTAGCCCGGCAGCGAGGCCGTGGAATTGGCCGCCAGGGTGCCGGCGTTGAGGGCCGTGCCGCCGGTGTAGCCGTTGTTACCGGAGAGCGTCAGCGTGCCGCCGGTGCCGGATTTGACGAGCGTCAGGGCACCGGTGTTGTCCTGGATCGGCGCGCTGATGGTGATCGCGTTGCTGCCGGTGGTGACATAGAGGTTCGCGGCGGAAGTGCCCTGCTGACGCACGGCGCCGGTGCCGGAGATGGTGAGCAGGCCGGAACCGCCGTTGAGGATGCCGTTGGTATCGAAGTTGTTCGCGCCGAGCGTCAACGCTCCTGCGGCGGCATTGTAGCGCCAGGAGTTCATTGTGCGACTGCCGGTCAACGTGTTGGTCGTCGAGGTCGAAGTGTAGTTGCCTGTGGCGCCACCGGTCCAACTGCCTTCCGTCGTGGCCGCGATGGCGGCGGGGGTGACATAGTTGGCATTGTAGACCGCGTAGTCGGTCTGGGCTGCGGCACTTGTGCCAACCGTGGCCCAGGGACCGACGATCTGGCCGGCCGTGGTTGTTCCCGCGCCACTGACCACGATCATATTCTTGTTGCCGGAGGCTTGCAGTCCGGTGGTCAACGCCGAAAAGGTGACCGCCGAGGTGCCGGACTGGCTGAGACCGCCGAGCGTAAGCGTCTGGCTGCCGGCACCGGCCTGGTTGACCGACTCGACAACATTCAACTGCCCGCTGGAGAGGGTGACCGCGCCGATCGTCTCGGTGTAAATGTTCGCGCCGGAGGTGTTTTGGTAGGTGATCGTGCCGCCGGTGGAGGTGATGGCCGCGCCATCCGCAACCCGGTTGACCTGGGCGGTGTTGACCAAGTGGAGGGTGCCGCCGTTGATCGCCAGGGCGCCGGTGGAGTTGATGGCACCTGATGCACCGCTGAGGACCAGAGTTCCCGCGTCGACGGTGGTCGTGCCGGTGTAGCCGTTGTTCCCGGTGAGCGTCAGCACGGACTGGCCGGTCTTGGTCAGGCCGCCCGCGCCGCTACCGATGGCGCCGGAAATGGTGATGCCGCTGGCGGCGGTGGGACTGGCGAGGCCGACCGGGCTGTTCCCGCCGATGGTCAGCAGGTTGCCGCCGTTGGTCACCGCACCGCTGACCGTCAGCGTCGTTCCAGCATTGTTGGTCCAGCTTTGTGCCGCGCCGAGGGTGACCGGGCTGATGATGGAAACCGCCCCCGCGTTGGCGTTCATCGTGATGCCGTTGTTGAGCGTCATCGTATTGCCGGCCGTGCCGAGCGTGTAGGTGCCGGAGAAGCGGTTAAAGGTCAGCGAGTTGACCGTGGTCGGGCTGGCAAGCGTGACCGCGCCGCCCGTGCCGCCGTTGCCGAAGACCGCGTCGTCGCCAGAGGTCCATGTCACGTTGGAAGTGCCGTTCCACCATTGGTTGGCAGTGAGCCATGCGCCCAAGCCATCGGTCTGGGAAGCCGTCGCCGCGTTCGCGTCCCAAGTGAGGGTCGCAGCCGAGGCGGGGGAGAAAATCGACAAGATCGCGCCAACTGTTAGAGCGTGGATGGCTTTAATTTCCAAAGAATATGGTCTCATGATTTTCGGGAGGGATAATCTGTTGTTAGATATTCCCGTGGGGGAGTAACGCGAAACATTTGCGCTGACAGGGGGATGTATAGCAGATGATTTTTTTACTAGTCGAGAATTTTTTCTTTTCTACTTACCTGTTTTTTATGTAGGTTTTTCCTATGCAAGCTTGGGACCGATTAAATGCCGCAGAACAGATCGCCAACCATCTGCGCGAGGAGTTGATGCGGGGGAGATGGCTAGGAACCATGCCGGGGCAGTTTCGTTTGGCCGACGAGCTGGGAGCCTCGCGCAATGCGGTGGAGGCGGCGCTGCGACTGCTTGAGCATGAGGGGGTGTTGATTAGCCAAGGGCTGGGGCGCAAGCGCCTGATTGCCAGCCCTGACCCTAAAAAAGCACGACCGATGCGGGTTGCGATCATTGATTATGAACCGATGCCGGTGATGGAAGGATATACAGTGGAGTTGCAGTATATGTTGAACGAGGGGGGCCATACCGCTTTCTTCGCTCCTAAAACCCTGATGGAACTCGGCATGGATGTTTCCCGCATTCGGCGCATGGTGGAAAAAACCGAGGCGGATGCTTGGATCGTTTGCTCTGCTTCCCGAGAGGTGCTCATGTGGTTTGCCGCGCAACCCTTGCCCGCCTTCGCACTTTTCGGAGGGCGCCGCGGGCTACCGATCGCAGCCGCAGGGCCGGACAAAATTCCGGCGACTGTTGCCGCCACGCGGGCGTTGGTCGAGCTGGGACACCAGCGCATTGTGTTGTTGACACGGCGTGCGACGCGTTTGCCGCAACCGGGGGTGGTGGTGCAGGCTTTTCTCGACGAATTAAAAGCCCAAGAGATCACGCCCGGCCCTTACAACCTGCCGGATTGGGCAGAGAACCCCAAGGATTTGTATGAACGTCTTGAGTTACTGTTCCGGGTCACCCCGCCGACCGCGCTGATTGCCGACGAGGCGCCGTTTTATGTCGCCGCACTCCAATTCTGCTCAAGCCGGGGTCTGCGTGTGCCGGAAGATATATCACTCATTTGTGCCGATCCCAGTCCGGCCTTCGAGTGGTGCTACCCGACGGTGGCACACATTCTTTGGGAAACCGGTCCGTTGGTGAGACGGATTGTGCGCTGGGCGGCAAATGTCAGTCAGAAGAAACCGGATTTGCGCCAGACACTGACCCATGCCGAGTTCATCACGGGCGGGACGATCGGGCCGGTTGCCAGGTCCGGCAGAAACTTCAAGCGATGAAACGCCATGGATCGGATGTATACCGATGGACCGCGAGCTCGCGAAATCCATATTAGGGACTACACCAGCAGTTGTTTGATCGGACCGGTTTGGATGCCTTTGAGGCCCGGATCGAGATCCCCGTAGTGTTTGATCGGGTTTCCATAGGAGTTGAGAATGGAGGTGTAGAAATTCCCGAGAGTCTTGTGACCTTCCGTGCCCCAGTAGGGCAGGCGGATGTAACGGCGCCCGAGATTCATTTTGGTGTTGTCGCCGGCCATGATGAGGAATGGGAATTCGAAGCCATGGGCGTGATGCGTTTCACCGGATGATGGGAAGTAGCAGATCATGGTATTGTCAAACATCGTGCCATTCCCTTCCGGGACACTTTTCAGGCGGGTGACGATGCGGTTTACAAGATCCATGTGATGGACTTCGGTGCGTCTGCGAACTTCTTCCGCGGAGACGTCTTTGACAGGCTTGCCGTGACCGATGTCATGCATGTTGACTTTTTCTTTTTCGATCCCGGTGATGCCGGTGTAGTCGTGACCGAGTTCATCAACTGTGAAAGCAACCACGTTGGTGAGTCCGGAAATTAGAGAGGAAAGCAGCACTTCGGTGTGGCCGACTTGGCGAGTAAACGTATCCATCTCGTTATTGAGATACTTGCTTTCCAATTTCGGAACGTGTTGGCGAACGATGTCCGTCATCATGTCGATCTTGCGGTTGCGCTCGCGAATGTCTTCGATGGAATTTGCGTAGTTACTGACCTTCTGCCTCTCGATTCCGTTGATATGACGTGCAAGTTCGGTTTGGTTACCAGCGGCGAATTCTAACACTTTTCGCTCAAGCTGATAGCGGATCTGATCGTTCTTATCGGTGGAAACTGATTTAAAAATTTCATCAACTGCGATGCCCGGGCCGCCGAAGGCGTAATTGGGTTGTTGAGGGCCACGTGCCGAGAAGCCTTTGGCAATTCCATTGAGACCGCCGCGTGCATTACCGCCACCGGTCGGGAAACATGCGAGTTCGATGTGCTCGAGTGGTGATGGGAAAAGTTTCGCAAGTTCGAAATCAACAGTCGCCCATTTGATCGAACTGTTGCGTTCGTTTGCCTTGTAAACCCCCAAAGAAGAGCACCACGAGTGATGCCCGACCGTACACATTTTTCCGGAGAGGCCCTGGAGAATAGTTAAATTTTTCTTATGCACCTCAAGCGGAGCCATCCATTCGGGAAGCGTGTGGGAATCGAGATCCACCTCGTAGGGGAGTTTTTTATCCTCCATGGCTTTATGTTCGGCAGAGAATGACGGCGGAACCATGACTTTAGGGAAAAGCCCGTTTCCGCGATGCATGAAGATGAAACGCATCGGCGGCGCGCCGGTCAGAACAGAACCACCTGAAGCTGCGGAGAGCCGTGGCATCATTCCGGGCATGGACAGACCACCCATCGCTAGGAATGCGTTTCTGATAAATTCGCGTCTTTTATTCATAATGGGTGTTTTTCGTTGGGGCTTTAATGATTGAATGATGTATAGACAATTATTTTCTGTAAATGAAAGAATCCGATGTCAGCAGGGAAATAATGACCGCTTTGAAGCTGCCTCCATTGGATACGTAGGCTTTATCGGCGTCTATCAAGGTCTGGGAGTCAGAAAGCATTTCGTTGCGTCCCATGTAGAAGCGGAAAGCGTGCCGAATGATGGATTGGCGAACGCGTTCGGATTTCGCCAAGCGATCGATCATATCAAGGGCATCCTTCACATCGCCATCGAGAGCAGGGTTACCGGTGCTGTCGAGTGCGCCGCGAGGATCGATGGGTAGACTTTTGTATGTATTTCCGCGATCGTCTTTGCCGATGACATTTTCGGGATGAATGAGGACTTCATCCTTACGGAAACGACCAAAATCATCATACATCTCGAAAGGTAACCCGAGCGGGTTCATGTATTCGTGGCATTTCCAGCATTCTGGTTTGAGCGTGATTGCATCGAGACGAGTGCGTAGGGTTTTGTGATGATCTTCCGGGACGACAGCGTCGACAGTGATCGGGACATCTGGAACCCGACCAGCTAACAATTTTTCACGTATCCAACGCCCGCGGCGCACCGGATCTGTCTCGGTATTGAGTGAATGCGCGACCAACCATGCTGGGTGAGTGAGGATGCCTTTGCGATGCTCGATTTTAAAAGGTTGCACGACCTGATAATCAAACGGTGGCTCGTTGTATTTTCCGTCTTTACCAGAAGGTGCTGGTAAATTGTAAATCGGAGAGTGCCAGTAGGTGTTGCCGTGTTGCCATGGAAAATTCACGAAAGGCGTGACTCCTTTGCCGAACGTGGCTTCGAAATGCAGCATGCAACGCTTGAGGGTATTCGCGTGCCGCAATGGTTTCCCCTCGCTACCCGGCACAATTTGCAGTGCCGTTTTGAGAAACTCTTCGTTCGCAAGCACAACTTTTTCTGGGTCGGTCTTCCATTCAGAATCTTTTAATTTCTCCCAAACTCCGCGCCATTTTTCGATGGTCACCGCGGCTGACTTACTGTCGCCGGCGTCGAAAACAAAATACTGATCGGTAGTGAGCAAGTTCTCAAAAACTTTTTGATCTTTATCCACACACCAAGCAACTACCTTATCCGCTTCATCGACAAGGAACCCGCCCGTGCCGAGCGTACCGCGGTCGGCATTTTGATAGACGCGTTGGCTGCGTTCGGCGTCTTTGAAAACTTTCGGCGCATTCGGGTAGCCGAAAAATTCTCGGAAAAACCGTATGATGCGCGGATGGGTTACGGCATGAGAGACGACTTTACTGGTGTTCCCGCTGGGGTCAATGCTGCCGTGATAGTAAGTCTTATCGTCTTGTAAGCGCGTGACTTCGCGTTTGAAATCCTCAGGGGTTTTGAGTTTGTCCTGCGACGCAGCTTCAAGCAACTTTGCATCGGGACCCTTATCCCCCAACGCGTAGGAAATCGCATACGCAGCCTCGCGTGGTGAAAGCATTTTCCGGCCATGTTTATCCGGCACACCCGCACCTAACTCGAGGCGATAGAGAAATTCGGATTCTAACAAAACTGTTTTAAGCATCTGCCGCAAGCCTTCGCTATTGCCAGCAGCTTTGATCGCATCTTGGGTGAGTAACAGATATTTTGCCATCTCCATCTCCGTTGGAGGACGGCGCAGTACGAGCTCAAATTGCTGCCTGATAGCGGCACGCATTTGATCATCACTGGGAGTCGATTTATTGACGATAACCGTTTCAAATTCAACGGGAGTGCGACTTGGAGACCAGCGATCTTTAGGATCGGAAAATTCATCAGCTTTGATTTCACCGGCCTTCACACGAGCGGGACGAATCTGTTTTTCGGAGATCCATTCCACATTGGTCAGCATCACCAACAAGCTTCCGCCATCGAGCTGGCCGATGTCGTAATCGCGCACACCAGATGCATCTGGCAGCACAAAGGGATTCGTGACGCCAGTGAGTGGAGTGTTGCGTTCTTTTCCCTCGAGCATGAAAACATCGCGTACTCTTTCGTCAAAAATCATCGGGCTGATCAACCAACGCCGAGCGGGTGTGAACGCCGATTCTTTGATTTTCCCGCTGAAGAGTTTATCGTGATCGACGTAGTTTCCGTAGGATGGATAACGTAGTTTATCTTCGAGCTTGGAGGCGTTGTGAGCGTGGAGTTCATCCCAGATCCAACCACCTAACGCTTTGCGCTCTTCTTCGCTGGGTTGATCCTTTTTTTTCGGTGGCATCTGTTTGAGATAAACCTGCTCCAGTGCGCGGTTCATCAAATTCAAGCGTGCATCCAGCGTCAGTTTTTCCAAATTATCGAGACGAATATCACCTTTCTCGGTGCCGTCCTCGTGGCAGTCGGTGCAGTATTTGCCCAAAATCTCCATCGCGTTTGCGGGCACTTTAAAATTCTTTTCGCCATAAGCCAATCCATGCAGGCACAGAGCACCAATGATTACCGTTGCATTAATTAATCTTTTGGTAGACATGTCTTTTACTTGGATGAATTTTCTAACATTTCCTTGGCAATCGCCTGCAATTCTTCAACTGGAATTGCATAGGTTTCGCATCGGTTTGCACGGGCAATGTTCATACCGACGACCTGACCTTGCATATTCAAAACCGGCCCACCCATGGTGTTGCTGTTCGCCAGAATATCGTGTTGAATGACACGAGGGAAATCGCTCCTGCGCTCGGAAAAATCACCGCTCATCTGGTCATTGCGATCCATTGGTTTTTCCGATCCATCAAGGATAGCTAGCTTAACCGTTAGTTCCACATCTTTGCCAGCGCGTTTCACCGTGAGCTTCACTTCCTCACCTAGTTTTTTACCTGCTAAAATTTCAGCGATATCCTTGGCCTCGGCGACTTTTTTTTGCTCAAGATTCACGATGATGTCATTCACTTTGACTCCCCCCAAATCAGCACCACCACCTTGGCTCACATCTTTGACCTGGAGTTTATCTTTGACCTTTTCCAAAACTAGACCGAGGCCGACCACTCCATCCTTAGGAATCTCACGAGCTTGTGCACTGATGATTCCCGCAAGCACGCGTCGCTTGGTACGGCTGGTCGCACCATTCACCACCACCCAAGTCCCCTGCTCCAACTTACTATCCGGAGCAAATTCAGCAGGCGTTAAATCCTGTGCATCCACCTTGATCAGTGCGACGTCCCATTTTTTATCGATATGGACTATTTTCACATCATCGAACTCTTGTTTGTCCACCCGCACCGATAATACAATTGGACCTGTGTCCTCTTTTTTAGCACTGGGAGCCAAACCCTCTGGAATAGGAAGCTTGAATTCCTTACCGGCATCGCTCTTTTCCTTACTATCTGGCTTAGCCTTATCCTCACTCTTTTTTTCGCCCTTTGGTTTAGCCTTATCTTTAAAATCTTCCTCGCTCTTTTTCTCTATTTGAATTTCGCTCGCCTTGGTCAAGATGTAACCGTCTTTGGAAATGACCACGCCGTAAGCAATCTCATCCCGCTTGTTATAAATCACCGCGCTGCAATTCTGGATGACTTCACGCTGCGGTTCGAACACACCCGTCACCGCATCGCCTGTTAGACGATACAAAGTTTCAAGTGACTGCTGTGCGAAAAGCAGATTCGAGCCGATGATTCCTGTGAACAGGATGATCCACTTAACGCTCAGCAAGTTCCGCAGTGATTTTCTGTTCTTTTCCATCTCTTAAAATTTCCAGTTCCAAATCTTCTCCCGCGGACTTGTCTTTGATAATGGTTTGGAGTTCTTCGCGTGTTTTCACTTCCTTGCCATCCATCTTATGGATCACATCACCCACTTTGAGCTCGGCTTTTTCAGCCGCGGTTTTTTTGCCGACCTTGGTGATTTGCAAACCACCTTCAACCGGCTTCGTGGCCACTCCAAGCATACCGTTGCCTTTGATAGGTTTTTGAGCAAACGGTCCTTCGCCCATGAACTCGGATTTCATCATCGGTTCCCAGTTATCGATAAAAACTTGAACCGGCACATGCATGTTGACTGGAAGCTGCGGGCCGACGCGTGAATGGATTCCGATGAGCTTACCATCTAGATCAAACAGAGGTCCACCGGAATCGCCACCGATCAATGTTCCGTCTGTCTGGTAAGTGGTGTTTGCCACTCTCACCAAACGTGCCAAGCGGGCGACCGCACCACGCTCTTTATTGAAGCCGCCTGAATGGCCCAGCGAGAAAACCCAGTCGCCCAATTTGATATTTCCCGTGCGATTCAATTCCACGAACGGATACTCACCCGTGTCCGTGATCTGCACCAAGGCGGCATCCGTTTCGGCCATCAAACCCAACGTGTTTGCCTTATGCTTGGTGCCATCCGGCATGATGATCGTAACTTTTTTCCCGACCCCGCCCGAAACGTGCGCCGCAGTCATAACCAAACCCTCTTTGGAAACAATCACTCCGCTTCCGAAGCCATTTCCGAGATCGATGGAAACCGTCGCCGCTTTCGCCTTCGGTATTGAGGCGAGCAGAGTTTGTTGTATCAGCATCAGATCTTCCTGAGTTTCAGGAGCCTTCTTTTCATTCAAAGGAAACGCATGGGCTGCCATCGGCACGAAACCAAACGTCGCGATCAACCATAGCAAAGACGAATATGTAAAAGCACCATTCATCTCAGTTTTCCAGAATCTCAACCTCATACCCATCCGGATCCGTAACGAACGCCATCTTCCGTTCACCACTTGAAAATTTTTCCCGCCATTTGCTCGGCCAGATTTCAATCCCGCTTTTTTCCAGCCCATCGCAGTATGCAATGATGTCATCCACCCCAAGCGCCGTATGCATCAAATCCTCCGGGCAGCGATGCTCGTAATCCGCCGACCACGTCAGCTCCAAAAAAACATCATTTCCCTCAAGCTGCATAAATGCCAAACGATTGCCCTGTGGCGAATCTTTCTGCTGAGTCATCCGATAACCCAATTTCTCATAAAAAGAAATCGACTCCTCCAAGCTTTTCACTCTTATGCGAGTATGTAAAAATCTGATCTTCACTCGCCAAACCTACCCAACTCATCCCAGCCCGCAAGTCCTGTCTTCTTAAACATCCCATTTGAAACTTGAACTTTGAAATTTGAAATTTCCCAAATCGACCGTGAGGATTTCCGCAACCTGCTCATGGAAATTCACCGCACCAACATGCCTTTCGGGATGTTCGGGAAAGATAAATACCCACCCCACGGCGTACCTATCTTCGATCTACCCGAGGAATACCTGCTCTGGTTCAAACAACGCACATTCCCCAAAGGCCGACTCGGAGAGCTAATGGCGCATGTTTGTGAAATCAAAGAATGCGGCATGGATTCGATTTTCGAGCCAATGCGCAAAGCCAACGGGGGTAGAACGAAGCTTTCGTAGCTGCGGCGTCCCGCCGCAGGCCGTGCAAGCTGCGTCCCGCAGCGCCAGCCAATAATGAGTCTACCGCGGCAATGATGGAGCCGCTTTAAATACAAAGTCGCTTGGTATTTCCGGCTTATTTCTAAACGGAGAGAAGGAGCTAACGGAGGACACGGAGATACTAAAGTAGCTGCGGCTTCCCGCCGCAGGCCGTGCAAGCTGCGTCCCGCAGCGACATTTCAAAACATTGAATGCCAGCGTCATCTTTTAAGATAAACCAACTGCGAGATATGGACGCGTAAGGATACGCGTCCCTACCTAATCCCCGCCACCCATCGTCTTCTTCACCTCTAGCTCATGTCGAAGTTCGAGTTCGTTTTTGAAAATCAGCATCGACAAAAATACCGTCAGCATCGTGAGCGCGATCAAGAAAAGGGTCAAATTTTGAAAAGGCGCATCATTATGTTCCTTGATTAGACTCTCAATGGAATACTTAAGCACCACCGCACCGCCCAACAAATTCACCAAAGCGATTGGCAAACGGAGATAAATCGACGCATGTAAAATTTTCCACAACGGAACAAGTGTTAGAACAATCAACCCATTCATGATAAGCGCAACACTCGCTGCCACTGATAAAAATCCATCCACATCTGGAGACTTAAACACCAATATGTAATTGTCAGGATCGACCATTTCAGGCCAAACCTGCATCAATACTAATCCCTGATATGTAGGCTTGGGCGCGGATAGACCAGTGCTAAAATCCTCTTGGTAAAAAGGCAAAAAATTCCATGTCACGAACATCACCAGCGCCAACATCGCAAACCCCAAAGCCAGGCAATTTCTAACAGTAATAGGCAGCCAGTCTTTCATCGTCTTCCTTGAAATTTGAATTTTGGAACTTGAAATTTAAACTAGCCCATCCTTCCGCGCCTGTTTCCAATACGCGTATTCCGAGCGATTGAAATCGACATATTCGGGCGAGAGATCGCTGGAATACATCGTGTAAACTGCGCTGCCCTGGTTGAGGTCGATATCAATTTCAAACTCTGGGTGCGAGACCACTTCGCGCAACTGATCCATGGGGGTCGATGCCTGCAGCCCACCGAGGCACGCCGCTTTGCCACCGATGAAAATATCGATCAATTCTTCACGAATTCTAGCTCTTGAATAACCGACCGCATGAATGATCCGACCCCAGTTCGGGTCGCCACCGTTCCATGACGATTTCACGAGCGCGCTTTTGCAAACCGCTTCAGCGACTTTTTTCGCATCGAGGTGGGTGCGTGCGCCTTTGACGTTCACGGTGACAAATTTCGTGACCCGTTCGCCATCGCGGACGACCGCTTTCGCCAGTTCCAGCATCACCCAGCCGAGTGTCTGACGAAACTGACGACAGGCAGACCCTCCTCTTCTCGCCACAGGCATACCCGATGCGCCGTTCGCCAGGACGATCACCGAGTCATTCGTACTCATGTCGCCATCGATGGTGATCCGGTTGAAACTTTCCTCCACAGATTCCTGCACGGCTTTCTGCAAGCACTCCTGAGCTAAATTCGCATCCGTAGTGATGAAACAGAGCATGGTCGCCATGCTTGGGGAAATCATTCCAGCGCCTTTCACGCAGCCGCCTATCCTGACGCGGTGATCGCCCATATCAAATGAGATCGCGACCTCTTTTTCATGCGTGTCGCTGGTAATGATGGCACGTGCAACGTGGTTACCTTGTGTCGCAGCCAACCTAGTTACCAAACCTTCATACTTCGACTCCACTCGCACCATCGGCATCGGCAAGCCGATCACCCCAGTCGAACAAACCCCAATTTCGGTTTTCTTCAAACCTAACACTTTTGCAACGCCTTCGCACATCGCCGTCGCATCATGGAGTCCCTGCAAACCCGTGCACGCATTCGCATTTCCCGAGTTCGCTATGATCGCACGTAACGATCCTTTCTTTAAATGACTCTGAGTCACTTTGACTGGCGCGGCTTTGACTTTGTTCGTCGTAAACGTCCCCGCAGAGCGACACGGCTTCTCAGAATAAATCAGTGCAAGATCCAATCGATCACTCGCTGGATTTTTGATCCCACAACTCACCGAACTTGTTAGAAAACCTCTAGCAGCACCTACTCCGCCTTTGATTTTTGTAATTGGGAAATCCATCGTGTGAAATGATTGGAGGGGAACCGTAATAACCAAAACGCCATTTTCGCAAGCAAACAATTAGTTTAGGAGTTCGTAGTTCTTGGTTCTTAGCTGGGCTTTCCCTCTCCCATTTCACTCTTCACTCTTCACCATTCACTTTTTCAAACTATCCTTCCCCAAATCGCCTTCAAATACCGCGACTCGGGATAATTCGAAAGCGTCGGGTGATCCCCGCCGGCTCCCGTCCGATCGAAGACTTGCAAGCGCTTGTCTTGGCGATGAATCACCCCAGTCACGATGTTTTCAAACGCCTCGACCCCGAGCTGACCCGAGCACGAACAGGTCACGATCACCCCGTCTTTGTCGACGAGTTGTGAAGCGAGCTTGTTCAAATCATGATACTTCGCGTAGCCGATCTCGTCCTCTTTCCCGAACATGAATTTCGGCGGATCCACCATCACCACATCCCACTTGCGCCCGTTTTCAATCATCGTCCGCACCCATGTGAACGCATCCGCATGGGTGAGCTTCACCTTGGCGCTGTTCAAATTTGCATTGCGTTTTGCCATCGCCACCGCCGCTTCGTCGAGATCCACTGCCGTCACTTCACTCGCGCCACCCAAGGCAGCCGAGACGGAAAAGCCTCCTGAGTAACAGCAAAGATCCAACACCGTTTTTCCCTCGCATAGGCCGCCAAACTTTTTCCGGTTGTCGCGTTGATCACAGAAAAATCCGGTTTTGTGACCTTGTGAAAAATCGATCTCATACCGCACGCCGTTCTCGGTAATTTTAACCGACCGCACCTCATCGCTCTGCACACCACCGGAACGCGGGATGCCTTCGATCTTCGCTAGATCACTGTCCACCTGCACCACCACACGCTTGGTTCCAAACGTCTCATGCATCAAGGGTAACCATTTTTCCAGACGCATCCACGCCGCAAACGCCGTGATCTCGACTGAAAGCACATCACCAAATTTATCCGCCACGATCCCCGGCAAGAAATCAGCATCCCCATGCACGCAGCGATAGCATTCCGTCTCCGCATCCAGCTTCAAAACCTCCCGTCGTAATTTTCCGGCTCGCAAAATGGCGTTTTCAAAAAAGCTTTCATCCAAATCCTCCATCGAGTGACTGACAATCCGCAGCGGCATCCGCGCCCTGGGATTCCAAAGCCCCCATCCGAATCGCGTTCCTAGCTTGCCAAAAACTTCCACCAAATCCCCGGGCTTTGCATCCCGAGAAACCTCCCCCACCATCTTCGGCCAGATCGAAGGATGAAACGTCTGATATTTTAAATGAACCTTAGGCACACACCCATCCTTGCTTTAAATCTCAAATTTCAAATCTCAAATTTCAAATCTTGCAACATCTCCTCCCTCCCCATCGCGAAAAAGCTCGCAAAAACCCTTTTCCATCCGCATCCATCTACCGCCTGCACCAAGAGTAAAAAACTCTAAACATTAAACTTTAAATCTCAAAATAGATACCTCTTTACCAAGACCACATCCCTCTCTCAACTCTCGCAAAACAACTTCTTCCATTGGGATTTAAAGTTTAAAATTTATAGTTTATGAAACTTCACCGCCACCTCTGCGCCTCCACCCTTGACATCGCCAAATCGGTCTTGGTCAACCATAGGGTCCTCGATCACGAGCTCGCCGCTGCTTTCGAACAAAACCCGAAATGGGGCAAACGCGATCGCTCTTTCGTCGCCGAGTCCTTGTTTGAAACCACTCGCTGGCGGCGCGCTCTTTCCTTCCTCGTCGATTCCGAGGAAACCAATTCCATCCTCACCGCCCAGTGGTTACTCATGGGCTATGAGCTTCCTGAGTGGCATAGCTACAACGGCCGACCCGCCGACGAAATTCTCGCCCACCAACCCCTACTCGCCGATCAACCCCGCGCTATCCGCCAATCCATTCCCGATTGGCTAGACCAAGTCGGCCACGCCGAACTCGGCGATCTCTGGGAAGCACAACTCGAAGCCCTCAATCAAAAACCCTCGGTATTCCTCCGCGTTAACACCCTCATCACCACCCGCGAAAAAGCCCAAGCATGGCTCGCTGAATACAACGTCGAAACCACCACGCTCCCCCATCACCCCGACGCCCTCGCCCTGCCTATTGGAAAAATGTTGCCCAAATCCCTGCGTCTCGACGGACGCATCGAAATCCAAGATCCTTCCTCCCAATTCATCTCTCCTCTATTAGATCCCAAGCCCGGCGAACGCATCATTGATGCCTGCTCCGGCGCCGGCGGCAAAGCCCTTCACCTCTGCGCTCTCTCTAACAACGAAGCCCGCATCTTCGCCATGGACGTCGATGCCAAAAAACTCGCCTCTCTCCAAACCCGCGCCAAACACGCCCGCGCAACGGCGATCTCACCCAAACCCATCACCGAGTCCACACCCGCCGATTTCGAAAACATCGCGGATTCACTGTTGATCGACTCTCCCTGCTCCGGCCTCGGCACTTTAAAACGCCAACCCGATCTTAAATGGCGACTCAAACCCGCCGCCCTCGACCGCGTCCGCTCCATCCAAGCCGAACTCCTCGCCACCTACCCGCGCATGCTCAAGCCCGGCGGAAAACTTCTCTACGCCACCTGCTCCATCCTGCCCTCGGAAAATCAGGACCAAGTCGCCAAATTCCTCAAAAACCGCCCCGACCAATACCGCCTCATTTCGCAGCACAACCTCCTACCCTCAGAAACCGGTTTCGACGGCTTCCACGCCTCACTCTTGGAAAAATTGTAGCTGTCGCGTCCCGCGGCAGGCCGTATTCTCGGCGTCTCGCCGAGAATCTTTATATTCCATTTCCCTACTCCATTCCCGACTCTTGCATCACTCCCAGAACAGTGGTGCTATCGCCTCTGCTTCACGTATAGCAAGACGCATTTGACTATCTGCCATGCTCTTCCTTTGGTTTTAGACTGTTTGCTCATCCGTCAAAAGGCAATCCATAGGTAACTTTTAAAAGTGGTGATTGGCACGACGCAATATTTACGCAAGCATCACGTATGTTGAAACTCCTCATACCCATCGCACTTATGCTTACGCACGCAATCTCACAAGCTGGCGGCGAATTTCGCCATGTCGTCATGTTCAAATTCAAGGACAACGCAACCCCGGAACAGATCGCTGCAGTGGAAAAAGCATTCGGCGAGCTACCCAGCAAAATCGACACCATCAAGGCTTACGAGTGGGGCAAAAGCGAAAGCGTCGAGGGCAAGAACGATGGATTCACCCATTGCTTCTTTGTCACCTTCAAGGACAAGGCCGGCCTGGAAACCTACATCCCCCACCCTGCTCACGTCGCATTCAAGAACATCCTCATTCCAATTCTCGATAAGGCACTCGTTTTCGACTACACGGCGAAAGATTGATTCCTAAGAATGAGTCGGGAATTTGAGTTCTCCTGACCTATTTAGATTCATTCAGATTGAACGATCTCTATAGCATTATCTGCCCGAGTAAGTCATTCACTATAGACGAAATACCCCCAAATCTGCTTTATGAAAAAAACAATCAAAGTCTTCGGACAGTTAGCCATACTTACGACGACCCTCGCCAACCCGCTTTTCTCACAAGTCCCCGATCTCACCAAGGATGCTCAAACAGTAAACCGTAAAGAAACCTACAATCTGGGCGCAACCGGTCTGCGCGGTTGGATTTATACCAAGGCAGCTAACAATCTAGATGCCGCACAGGGCCGCACCACTTTGGCAAGTCGTCAAATTTTAGTCACCCATGTCGGGACCGCTTCACCTGCTGACGGAGTGGTTGAAGTGGACGATGTCATCCTTGGTGTGGATGGCAAAACCTTCAGCGATGACGCGCGTAAATCCATCGCACTAGCTATTCAACAAGCCGAAACGAAAGCTCGGGACGGAATGCTCAAGCTCACAGTTTGGCGCGCAGGCCAAACGCAAGATATCTCATTAAAACTCGCCGTGATGGGCACCTACAGCGACACCGCACCATACAAATGCGATAAGTCAAAACTCATCCTCGAGAATGCCATCAAAGTGTTAGAAAAAGAAAAAATGGAGTTAAACTGGACTGGATCCATCCAAGCGCTGGCACTGCTCTCCACAGGCAAGCCCGAGCACCTGCCAAAATTACGCGAATTCGCGCTCAGCCTCGCAAAGCAGGATATCAATCCTAACAAAAAACCCGTTGGATCCACTTGGGGCGACACATGGAACATGGGCTATCGCTTGATCTTTCTTTGCGAGTATTACATGATCACCAGCGACCAAGAGATTCTGCCCGCAATCGAAAAAAACGCCCTCCAACTAGCCCGCGGACAAGGAATGTATGGCACCTTTGGCCATGGCTTCGCCGCACTTACCAGAGACGGAAAATTCAACGGCTCCGTGCCACCCTACGGTCCTGTAAATATGGCAGGACTACCCGCGAACCTCGGCATCGTGCTCGCCAAAAAATGTGGAGTGAAAAACCCAGAAGTCGATCAAGCAATTATCCGCGCCGCTGGATTCTTCGGCTACTTCACCGACAAGGGCTCTATTCCCTACGGCGAACATGAACCATGGCCTTACCATGAAAACAATGGCAAGAATTCCCTCACCGCGGTGATGTTTGCCGCGATGGGAAGCAAACCGAAAGAGACGGAATTCTTCGCCCGCATGGCCACAGCAGGATATCCAAGTCGCGAATACGGACACACAGGACAAGGATTCAGTTATCTATGGAGCGCTCTCGGCGCAGCCGCAGGCGGGCCCGATACCGCAGCGGCATTCTTTCGCATGTCATCTTGGCACTACGATCTGGTCCGCCGCTCGGACGGCTCATTCACCTATGACGGCGCAGAACAATACGGAGCAGGAGACACACATGACAATACCTACTATGGGGATAGTAGTTACAACGGACTAAGCCCCGCCGCTACCTATGTGCTCACCTACTCACTACCGCTGAAGAAACTGATCATCACCGGCCGCGATGCGAATTCCAAGAGTTGGCTGAACAAACAGGAAGCCGAAGCCACCGTGGCGGCCGGCCGTTTCGATCTGGATCGGCGCGATTGGCCACCAGCAAAGCTGATCACCGCCTTCGGTAACTGGTCGCCTATCGTCCGTAGCTGGGCGGCACAGGAACTTGCAACACGTCCGGAAGCTAAGGCCATGGTAGCCGAACTCATCAAACTCGCCGAGAGCGGCGATCCACATCAAATCCAAGGCGCCTGCGAAACATTAGGACTCATCAACACTCCAGATGCGCTACCGGTTATCCTGAAACAACTCTCCCATCACGACCGCTGGGTACGCTACAAGGCAGCCGAGGCTGTTAGAAAAATGGGTGATACCGCCAAGCCAGTTATTAATGACATTCTCAAGGCACTCGTGACCACGTCAGAACCCTCTTCACCCATCCGGTGGGAAGACCCTGTTGCTATCGCACACGGCCAGTTGGCTGCTGCAGTATTCTCTGGACCGCTGAGAGACGAACTCAACAAAGTGGATCCAAAATTGCGCAACCAAGCCATCCGCGCGGTATCCACCAATCCAGATGGCATGGCTCGTGCCACGCTGGAATATTGTTTCCAAAACCAACTCACCGAAGAAGATGTCATCGCACTCGCCCCAATCATTCTTGCGGCAGTGGAAAGCCCAAGCCCTGCAGACACCATGTTCAACAATGTAATCCGCATGGCAGGCCTGAAGGCACTGACCAAATATCATTTCGAAGAAGGCATCGCAGCCGCAGTCGGTCTAGCAAAAACCCAAGGCGGACATGGCAGCGAAGACCGCACGGGCGAAATCATGAAAATGATCACCGGCTACGGATCCGCCGCCAAGTCTCAGATCCCAGCACTTAAGGAAATCATTGCTAGCTTCAATGCCGACGTCGAGCGCCACGAGTATCCCGGTGGCGAACTCAACAACCGACGGGTTGGCGCAGTAGAAGAAGCGATCAAGTCCATTGAGGCAGCCACGGAAAATCCCACTCTCCGTAGTGTCACATCACCATCTGTGAAATAAAGCTAACAATGACTCACTACATGAAAAATCATTATATCAATTCTTTTTTCCTCGCTACAACCCTACTCTGCTTTTCCCCAACAGAGGCTTCTGCGCAATACTCTGACTGGAAAAAATCAGGCTCAATGTTCATCCTCACCACGCCGGAAGGAGCTAACCTAACAGCTACTGCGACCGAAAAGGATTTCCCGCTCTTAGTTAGACTGCACAGAGACTCCTTCGATTTCAGCCAAGCGAAAACTCACGGTGAAGACATACGCTTCAGCTTGGCTAATAACACTCCACTGCCTTACCAGATCGAGCTATGGGATGCCGACAATGGAACCGCAACTATATGGGTGAAGATTCCCACCATCACTGGCAACACCCGCCAAGAAATTAAAATGCATTGGGGCAACAGCGCGGCTAATAATGAATCAAGTGGAACCGCGGTGTTCAATTCAGCTAACAACTTCGCAGCTGTGATGCACATGAACGAAATTATCCACGATGAGACTGGCGCAATCACACCTGTAGATGCAGGCACGACCTTGAGTGATGGCGTGATCGGCAAGTCTCGGACTTTTTCTCCCCGCAAAGGCGTCAATTGCGGTACCGAAATCAAAACTTTCCCAAGCGGTGCATCACCCCATTCCAGTGAAGCATGGTTCAAGACCAAGTTGACCAACACCACTATTCTAGCCTGGGGAATACCCGCAGGCCAAGGCAAGGTCGTGATGAATTTAGCCAGTCCTCCACACATCAGCATGGACTGCTGGTTCGGTGGCGCAAATATCAAAGGCGATACCACCATCCCAATGTCTGAATGGGTGCACGTCGTTCACACCTACGATGGAACGAAGGCAAGATTGTATGTGAATGGCGTTCTCGATCATACCGATGGCAACAATAATATGAAAATCCCCGATACAGCTTCCTTCTATATAGGCGGTTGGAAACAGGTCTCTGGTAATTATGATTTCGACGGGGATATCGATGAGGTGCGCATCTCCAAGGTGGCGCGTTCCGCCGATTGGGTGAAATTGTCATACGAAAACCAAAAACCCATGCAAACTTTGGTGGGACCACTCGTGCAACCCGGAAATGATTTCAGTCTTTCTCAAGAAAGCACCGTCGTGAACGAAGGTCAGAATACGGAATTCATAGCCAAGGCAGGTGGAGCGCAGAAGACGTATTGGATCCTAAAACGCGATGACCGTGAAGAGGTTGTCGCCACCGACCGCTTCCGCTTCGTTTTTGACGCCGGACGTGTAAGCAGTGATGCAAAGGCCTCACTTCAATTCAAAGCCGTTTATGCCGACGGAGTGAAAACCAAAGACATCGCCATCACGGTCAAAGAAACGATTCCCGAGCCGATCTTCACCATCAACGCACCAACTAAATGGGATGGACGATCAACCATCGAGGTTGTGGCCCAGATCAAGAATCTCGCCGCAATGCAGACTGCGAACACGGCGGATCTAAAGTATGAATGGAGCGCCGGACCATTCGCCATCATCAAGGAAGTAGAACCCGGAAAACTCCGCCTACTTCGCTCTCAAAACAGCGGACGTCTAACAATTACCGCCAAGATAAGCAACGGCGGACAGGCCGTCACACAAAGTGTTTCCATCGATGTCACTGAGCCAAAAAGCGATGCTTGGGTAAAGCAGACATCAGATCAGGACGACAAACCGGAAGATGGTCGATTCTATGCTCGCGATTACAACAACGAAGGCACTCTCCATTACAACGGAAAACTCGACGCCGCCGCCGAACGCGTTTTTGTTAGACTTTATGCCGATGATAAACTCATCAAAACAGAGACCGCCAAACCCGATTCAAACATGACTTATGCCCTCGCTGTGAGACTCAAACCAGGACTCATCAAATACCGCACCGAGTTCGGAACGTCGGTCGGCGGAAAAGACACGTTTCTTCACACGGCAAACAACCTCGTTTGCGGCGACGCCTACATCATCGAAGGCCAATCCAACGCACTGGCAACCGACATCAGAGAAGAATCGCCGCCTGTGACCAACGAGTGGATTCGTAGCTACGCCAATCCATCGCTTAAACCAGAGGAAAACAAAGGCAATCTCTGGGTTCTCCCAGTCTGGAAAGCGCGCAAAGGCGAGAAAGCAGAACTCGGCTGGTGGGGCATGGAACTCGCCAAGCAATTGGTCGAGAGACAAAAAATGCCGGTCTTCATCATCAACGGCGCAGTCGGCGGCACCCGCATCGACCAACACCAGCGCAATGAAGAAAACCCAACCGACCTCACCACCATCTACGGTCGCATGCTCTGGCGCGTGCAACAGGCAAAAATGACACACGGCATCCGTGCGATTCTGTGGCACCAAGGCGAGAGCGACCAAGGCTCTGCCGGTCCAACCGGTGGCTTCGGCTGGGAGTCCTATCAACCCCTCTTTATCGACATGGCATCAGGTTGGAAACGCGATTTCCCCAATGTGCAAAATTACTACGTTTTCCAAATCTGGCCGAACGCATGCTCGATGGGCGGAAGCGAAGGCTCTGGCGATCGCCTTCGCGAAAAGCAACGCACCTTACCTTATCTCTTTTCCGACATGAGCATCCTCTCAACACTAGGTGTGAAACCTCCGGGCGGCTGTCACTATCCTTTCGAAGGCTGGGCCGAGCTAGCGAACATGGTTAGACCCATCATCGAACGCGACCACTACGGCGTCAAACCGACCCAAATTCTAACAGCTCCAAACTTGAAACGTGCCGCTTTTGCCAACAAAGCAAAAGACACGATCACACTCGAGTTCGACCAACCCGTGATATGGTTGGATTTACTCGCCAACCAATTCTATCTTGAAGGCGAGCCTGACCACGTCGTCAGTGGCAGTACCAAGGGAAATGTTTTAACTCTAAAACTCAAATCAGCTTCCAACGCTAAAAACATTACCTACCTCAAAGAGGTGAACTGGAAGCAGGAAACTCTACTGATCGGTGAAAACGGACTCGCCGCCCTGACTTTTTGCGAAGTCCCGCTTCTATCAACACCGTAAGTCAATCCAGTATGAAGAGGGTGCCCGTATGTTGCACCCTCCCTAATTCCTCATCACTCTCACAACAAATTCGCTAACGCAAATTTTTCGCATTTTTATCTTGAAACGCGATTTTGTTGCGTTAGATAGTCCCAGTTATGAAAAATATCACCTCATCCCTCATCGTATCCGCAGCCCTCTCATCGGGTGCCTTCGCCACTGAATTCCTGGCTCCCTTTACTCACATTCACGCCAGCAAGAACGGCACACCCTATGTCCATTCCTTCGGCATCGAACCCGCTTTCACTGGTCGTGATCTGTTCATCGATCACACTTTCATCAATGGCGACGGCTTCACCGAACACGAAACCGAACTCGAACTCGAATGGGCTTTCACCAAACGCCTCGGCATGATCGTGGAGATTCCCTACGTTTGGGAAGACGAAGATGGCATTTCGACCAAATCAGGCTTCGGAGACCTCGCCATCGTCCCACGTGCCCTCCTGATCGAGAGCGATCGCTTTCTACTCACCGCTCAAGCCGAAATCGCCCTCCCCACAGGCAGTAGAAATTTTGGTGGCGATACCGCCATCGCACCCGGCATCGCCATGTGGAATGATCTCGGAAACCATTTCACTCTGAACTCCATCGTCGCCGTCGAACATGGTTTCGATGCTAACGAAACCGAACTCGTCTACGGCGTTGGCTTGGTGAAATCTTTTGGTGAAAATCACGCCGGACACGACCACGCGCATAATAGCACTGACATGCTTCACCTTCACCTTGAAGTCACTGGACACACCCCAATCAACGGTGCAGACGATGGCGATATTAATCTCGAAGGACTCGTCGGCGTCACCTACGGTCTTGCTCAAAACTGCGATATCCGCGCGGGTTACTTCTTCCCCATCACCCATCCCAATGACTTCGGTTACGGTCTGACAACCGGTCTGATTTTTCATTTTTAAATCATGAAAGGAACCGCGATTTCATATCGCGTCTGCAGCCGCCGCGTTAGCCTAAGATATTTCGCCAACGAGGTCGCGATTAAAAATCGCGGTTCCTTTCTCGCATCTCCAAGTCTAGCGTCATTTCATGCTACACATTTACACGCTCAAAACCTGCGACTCCTGCCGCAAAGCCACGAAGTGGCTTACTGAAAACCAAATCCCTTTCCAAGAAATCCCCATCCGCGAGCAACCACCCAGCCTCGACGATCTCAAACGCGCCCTCGCCAACCTCGATGGCGACATCCGCAAGCTTTGCAACACATCTGGCCAAGATTACCGCTCGCTGAACCTAAAGGAAAAACTCCCCACTCTCTCCAACGCGCAAGCTCTCGATCTTCTCGCAAATAACGGCAACCTGATCAAACGTCCCTTTCTCATTTCAAAATCCAAAACTCTCGTCGGCTTCCATCCAGAAACTTGGACAAAGTCGCTTAGTTGAAGTGTCTTCCCAATACGCAGCAGCGGTCATCGGTTGCTGTTAGAAAAAAAAGGGAGAGAGAGGATGCTGCAGACAAATCACCTCTCCATATTAGACCTACTCAGGCCCTAAATTTTTGATAAACTGTAGGGTAGCTTGCCGTAAGAAGTGCACAATGAAACTTTTTTACATGAAAATTTTTTACACATGGATTTTTACCCTGATTTTATCGGGGGCATTTGCTGGCGCGGAGGCCGGTGCAACGAAGCAGGACAAGACACCTGATGGATTCAAAAACCGCGTGGACGCGATGTTCCGTGCCGAGGCTGGTCAGCCGCTCAAACGGGCGACCAAGAAGCCGCCCCTGCGTCCCGGAAGCGGCAACTACACGCGCGCCTATTCCTACTCCATCGTCGGCTACGCCGCACGCTGCTTCTATCTCGGCGAGATGATTGATGAAGCCAACGCCGCCCTCGTCGAAAATGCCCAACACTATCTCGACAACCCCAAGGACATCATCGACCGCGACAGCTTCCATTGGCACGCAGACATCGTCATGCGCTTGATCGACATGTATGGCCCGGAAGGCAAAGTCCACGCCGGACGCCTCACCGCTGAAACCGAGGCCACCTGCCTGAAACCAATCTGGATCTACGTCAAAACGAGCGCGAAATACAACAAGCCGAACCACGCCACGACGAAGACTTGGGAATTTCACAGCACCGAAAACCATCACGCCATGGATTTCACTACACATTGGCACTTCTCCAAGATTGCGAGAAACAAACCCGAATACCGCGAACTGAAACTCGATGACGGCTCCACACTCGAACAACACTACCGCGCATGGAACGAATACATCGTCGTCTATTGCCGCGAGCGTGCGAAAAAAGGCGTCTGCATCGAGATCATGTGCCCCGGTTACAATACCGTTTGGCTCAAGGGATTCCACAATTTCCGCGACTTCGGCGAGCCAGAGGTGCGCCGCTCCGCCGAAATGCTCCTCGATCTCTACTGGGCCTATTGGTCCCAGGAACAACTCCACGGAGTGGAAGGCGGCGGCAAGACCCGCGTCCGCAACGTGAACGGCTTCAAACATAGCACCCATGGAATCCCCTCCCTCGGCTGGTATTATTTCGGCATTGGCTCACAGAACAAGGACGCCACCACCGAACTCAACGCCTTGCTAAGCGACTACCAACCGCCCGCCGTGGTGGCGGAAATCGCCCATGCTTCCCGCGCGGACGGCCCCTATGAAATCCGCCAGCGCGCCCAAGGACTTGGCCAGCAAGGCACCGAAAACGCGGTGATGGCGGATGGCGTGACACCTAACAAATTCCGCACCGATGGCGGCGGTATCGTCCGCTACACCTATTGCGATCCGGCTTTCACCATCGGCACCCTGATGACCGAGGCGCGGCCTCTGAAAGACTGGGTCCACATCAGCGCCCAAAGCCGCTGGCAGGGCGTCGTCTTCAGCGATAGTCCCGGCGCGCGCATCGTCCCCGTCGTCCGTCCCGAGGGCAAGTCGCGCGACGTGCTCAACGGCCATTGGTCGGTGCAGAGTAAGGGTAGCATGGTCACCCAAAAGCTCAAGGGCCACAAGGCCGGCGGCCCGATGATCGTCTGGATTTCAGAGGAAGGCATCGGCGAACCCGTGCGGGACGGCGATCTGGTTTTCGTCGAAACAAAAGGAGCCTACGCCGCCATCCGCGTGGTCGGCAGCACATTCGAACTCACAGAAAAAGAAGTCTCAAACCCATCGATTGAGGGCGACATGCGCATCGCTCCTCCGGGCAAGACGATCCTGTTAAAAGACGACTTCGCTCCCGTTATCCTCGAAGTCATGGCCAAGAAAGATTTCAAAACCTTCGAGGACTTCAAGAACAAGGTGAAGGCCAGTAAACCCGAGATGAAGAGCGCTCTGCTAGTTTACAAGACCGTTTACGGCGACCGCATCACCTTTGACACCAGCCAAAAACAAACACCGACCATCAACGAAAAACCGGTCGATTATTCTCCACCGAAAGTTCTCGAAAGCCCCTTTCTCAATGCAGAATACGACAAGGGCGTGGTGACCATCCAAAAGGGCGCGAATAAAAAAATTCTCGATTTCACGAAATAATGGAAAGCCAAGGAAAGACCGCCCTAGTCTTGCTAATGAACATCTCGGTTACTGGGTATGAGAGGAGATTTTCAGCAAAGACGATAGCGAGTAAAAATTAGGCTTGAGGTGACTAAAGAATGGTCGTGGTGAATTTCCGCTTTGCAGTTATTCCGCTTCAACCCATCTTTCCCGCATGTCCATTTCCGATTCCGCCAACTCTTTCGTTTGTGACCTCGTTGCCTACGAACCGGGAAAACCCATCGAAGAAACCGCTCGCGAGCTCGGTCTCGATCCGAAATCGATCATCAAGGTTGCGTCGAATGAAAACCCGCTCGGACCCTCTCCTCTCGCGCAAGAGGCCATGCGCGATGCGATTTCTCAAGCCCACATCTACCCAGATGGTGGTGGCTATAAACTCCGCACCGCCATCGCAGAAAAACTCGGCTTCGACATTTCTAACATCATCCTCGGCAACGGCTCTAACGAAATCATCGAACTACTCTGCCACACGTTCCTCAACCGCGATGCGGAATTGATCGCTGCCAAACACGCCTTCGTCGTTTATAAACTGATGGCAACCCTCTTCGGCGCAAAATACGTCGAGGTCGATGATCCAAATTTCGTCCACGATCTCGATGCGATGGCCGCCGCGATCACCGATCAAACACGCCTCGTGTTCATCGCCAATCCCAACAACCCGACGGGCACGGCTGTCACTCAAGAAGCGATCGATCGCTTTGTTGAAAAACTTCCCGGTCATGTTATCGCTGTATTCGACGAAGCCTACTTCGAGTTTCTAGACACCCCACCGGATGTCCTCAAACATGTCCGTGCTGGAAAAAATGTCATCGTGCTGCGCACCTGCTCGAAAATCCACGGCCTCGCCGCACTGCGGATCGGCTACGGCATTGCCCCAAAACCCATTGCGGATCTCCTTCAAAAAGCACGCCAACCTTTCAACACAAATGCCATCGCCCAAGCCGCAGCTCTCGCCGCATTGGATGACGAAGATCACATCCAAAAAACCCGCGAAATCAACCGCCAAGGCCTTGCCTTTTACGAATCAGCCTTCCAACAACGCGGGCTCGAATACGTCCCATCGGTCGCCAATTTCATTCTGGTCCGCGTCCAAAACGGTGACCAAGTCTTTGGAGAGATGCTGAAAAAAGGTGTCATCATCCGCGCGATGTCCGGCTACAAACTCCCCGACTGGGTAAGGATTTCCATCGGCACCCCCGCCGAAAACCAGCGCGCCCTCGAGGTATTGGATGAAGTTTTAAACTCTAAACTTTAAACTCTAAATCTCAATAAAGAGGATCCCGCCATCCCAAATCTCTTCTCTCCCTATAAGAGAATCAAACATCGGCTTTTCCAGCCTCGATATTCCATGATTTTTATCCGTGTTCATCCGCGTTCATCCGTGGTTCTATTTTTCTTTGCCAAAATTCCGAGATGAACACGGTTTACTTTCGGAGATTTTTCCTCATTCTCCCCGCGTTATGAATTTCTCTGGCATCCACACCGCCCTGATCACTCCTTTCCGGAACGGAAAAGTCGATACCGAGGCCTACCGCTCACTCATTGAAAGACAGATCGCAGGTGGTATCACCGGCATCGTTCCTGTCGGCACCACGGGTGAATCTCCAACCCTCGGAACTGAAGAGCACATCGAAGTCATCAAACTCGCGGTTGAGTTCGCTGCAGGTCGCTGCCTCGTCATCGCCGGCACAGGTGCCAATGCTACAGCTGAAGCCATTGAACTCACTCAAGCTGCTGAACAAGCAGGAGCAGATGGTTCACTCCAAGTTTGCCCATACTACAACAAGCCATCTCAAGAAGGTCTCTACCTCCATTTCAAAACCATCGCCGCATCTACCTCGCTTCCCATCATGCTTTATAGCGTACCGGGTCGATCGAGCATCGAGATTGCACCTGAAACCGCCGCTCGTCTCGCAGCGGATTGCAAAAACATCACCTCGATCAAAGAGGCCGGTGGTTCGGTCGATCGCGTCAACCAACTCGTCCAAGCTCTACCAGATGGATTCGGCATTCTTTCCGGTGACGATCCTCTAACACTTCCTTTCATCGCAGCAGGTGCAAACGGTCTCGTTTCCGTTGCTTCTAATCTCATCCCGGAAGTCATGACCCAACTCGTCAATCACTGCCTCGCCGGTGAATTTGCCGAAGCGCTCACCATGCAAAAACATTACTACCCGCTCATGCGTGGCCTGATGTCACTCGACGTCAATCCAGTGCCGATCAAAACCGCCGTCGCCATGCAAGGTCATTGCGATCCAGAGCTCCGCCTGCCTCTGGCTCCTATGTCAGCATCTAACGAAAATGCCCTCCGCGCCTTACTTCGCTCTTACAGTTTAATCTGACCGATCAGTCAAATCAGTCTGATCAGACAGATCTTCTAACTCACTCTTCACCATTGACTCTTTATATGTCCCCAAAACTATTCAATCCAGGTCCCGTCGATGTTTCACCAGAAACCTTCGCTGCGATGTCCCATACGATGATCGGACACCGCGGCAAAGATTTCGAAGATCTCTACAGCTCTCTCCAGCCCGGTCTCAAAGAAATTTTCGGAACAACGCGCCCAGTATTCCTTTCCACCTCTTCAGCGTGGGGCGTGATGGAAGGTGCTCTCCGCAACCTTGCAAAGAAAAAAGTTCTATGCCTCTGCTGCGGTGCGTTCTCGGATAAATGGTTAGATGTTGCTAAGAAATGCGGGTTCGAAGCCGAAGCCGTGCAGGTCGAATGGGGCCAATCCATCAGCCCGGATGCGGTCCGTGCAAAACTTTCAGAAGGCGGATTCGATACCGTTACCTTCATCCACTCCGAAACCTCAACCGGTGTTCTTAACGACCTTGCTGGCATCGCGGCTGCGGTAAAATCTTTTCCAGACACCATGCTCATCGTCGATACGGTTTCGTCTCTCTCCACCGTCGATATAAACATGGATAAACACGGCATCGATGTCTGCCTCGCAGGTGTTCAAAAAGCCCTCGCACTTCCGCCTGGCCTCGCACTCTTTGCCGTTTCTGAAACTGGGATGGAACGCGCCAAGACCAACCCGAACCGTGGCTATTATTTCGATTTTATCGAGTTCGCAAAAAACGACGCCGTCAACAACACCCCAACCACACCTGCGATCTCACTTCTTTTCGGCTTGCAATACATCCTCGGCAACATCGCCCAAGAAGGTTTTGCCGCACGCAAAGTTCGCCATTTGAAAACCAACACCATGATCCGCGAATGGGGCGCTAAACACGGCTTCCAGCTCTTTTCACCCGAAGATCGCAGCTCTTTCGCCCTCACCTGCTTCGCCACACCGGAAACCTTGGATCTCAGCGGCTTCATCAAAGCCCTGAAAACCAAATACAACTTCCTCATCAACGGCGGATACGGAAAAATCAAAGGCACCACCTTCCGAATTTCTAACATGGGCAACGAAACCGAAGCCACCATGCAAGAACTCATCGATGCCATGGACGATGTGCTGAGAGATTTTAAGTAAATTAGACTTGCAGTCCAAGATTGTCTTGGGGACATCCTTTTCCCTAGACTGTCTTAAAACAACTCTTTCAGCTCAGCACCTTGGCTCTTCGAGATTAACGTATATGCATACTTATCATTTGCCCAACACGCCTGCGCCCATTCACCGGACTCGGTGATCTGCGGTTGATCCTCAGATGGTAAATCACCATCGACATCATCTCGGCGGAAAATAATCAAGTGAACCCATTCCTCTTCATCGCCAAAGCAGATCAGCGAACCTTTCTTTTCTTCTACTATGATTTCACGGCAGCCAAAACCTTTCATTCCTTCTAGGCCTTTTGGAAATTTCATCCCACCGCATGGCAGTTTTTTGCCTTGCAGGTAAGAAACCAATTCATGTTGGTCCGTGCCCTTTTTCTCAAACGAAAATCCAGGCGTCTGATACATCCCTACAAAGCTCGCTTGAACCGCGTCCACTGTGACTCGCTTCTGCAACGCATCCGCGAGGCTGCCATCTTTCGGTTTATCGATGAAAAACACAAACGCCATCACGATACCGGCAGCTGCGGCGACAGGCATAGCGAAACGCATCCAAGTGGACGGTTGCGTTTCCACAATCTTAGTGCGCTCCATGGATTCTAAAATCCGCGCCCTAAGCTCTATTGGAACTTTGATGCCCGCTAGACCGGCAACCATGACAAGATCATCCTCCCTCTCCATTTTTGGATAGCCAGATCCACTCTGTACCATCGCCAACAACACGGTTTCACGCAAACCTTGCGGTAATTTAACTCGCGCCAAACATTCCGCGAACTCGGCATCAAACGCGCGCTCTTTTACCAGCCATTCTCCAAGTTCACGATCTTTTGTCGTAAGCATCAATGCTTCCGCAAAGTCGACATCCCCTACATCCGCGCCATCCGGCCGGAAACTCTGAAGCACAAATTTTGCCCGTTCTTTATCCATGATGTTTTTTGAAAAGTTCTGGGTTAACATCGATCAAATTCTTCGGCGCACTCGATGGCTCGGCAGTCATCCGTTTTCTCAATAATTCCTTACCGCGCGACAACCGCGACATTACAGTCCCGATCGGCACATCTAAAATCTCCGCAATCTCCTTGTAACTGTGCTGCTGCAGATAAAACAACGCCAATGGTGCGCGATACATCTCTTCCATTTCACCCAGCAACTCCACGACCCGCTGCCCATCCATCTGCCGATCCACCTGCTCATCATTTCTAGTCTCCTCTTGCCCGATGTTCTCATCCAAAGGCTCATCCGAATACCTCGCCTGCTTTCTCCGCTGTCCTAAAAATTCGCGATGCAGCGTCGTGAACAACCAGGTCTTCGCCTTGCTCCTGTCCCGGAGCTGCTCATTCTTCGCCGCCCAGATACAGAAAGTCTCCTGAACCAAATCAGCCGCATGATCTGGATTTCGCGTCAGGGAATACCCGAAACGATATAGCGCCTCATAATAGGCATCCACTAGATCTGCGAACTCACTCATTGTTTTTTCTAGGAGTAAATTTATGCTCATGCTATTCCGAATATCTACTCCCAATATGAAAAAAATCCCATTTTCTCACGTTTAAAGCCTTTCAACCCATTGACCATGCGCCACCTCATCCTTGTTGTCCTTACCCTAACGGTGCCACTCCACGCCCAGTTCGCCTTCTCTGAGAAAACCTCAGAAAAAGACCTTTGTATCGAACTCCATCACGGCAAAGACCTCGTCACCGCTTTCCGCACCGACTACCGCTTCCCCTACCTCTACCCCGTTCAATCCACCTCCGGCGCCAATGTCGTCCGCAACTGGCCGATGAAAACTGACGTTGCTGGAGAAGAAAAAGACCACCCCCACCACCGCGGCATCTGGCTCGCTCATGGCTCGATCAACGGCAACGACTTTTGGACCGACTCCAAGACGAGCACTTCCATCATTCGCTTTAACTCCATCACTCAAAAAGATGCGACCAAAGAATCCGCTCGCCTCACAGCGGATCTAACATGGATCGCAACAAATATCGAACTACTCAAAGAAACCCGTAACTACGTATTTACAAAACCGAATGCGGAAACTCTCCGCATCGACATCCAATCCACCCTCACCGCCATCGCGGATGAAGTCGTTTTCGGCGATACCAAGGAAGGCACCTTCGCCATCCGCACCGACCGCACACTTCGTGTCAAAGGCCCAAGTGCGAAAGCGACTCTAACAAATTCGAACGGTGAAACCAATCTTGATGCTTGGGGAAAACGCGCGAATTGGGCGGCTTATACAGGCCCTGATGAACTCGGAAAACTCACGGTCGTTGCCATCATCGAAAATTCCAACTCCTTCCGCAGCCCAACCCATTGGCACGCGCGCGACTACGGTCTCCTAGCGGCAAACCCATTCGGCGTTCACGATTTTGAAAAGAAAAAGGATAAGACATTAGGCAACCATACTTTGAAAAAATCCGAATCCATGATTCTCAACCACACTGTCATCATCCATCAAGGCACACTAGAAACCGCGAAACTTAAAGAACTGTCGGACTCATTAAAAAAACCATGAACCTCTCCCGCCGTCACTTCCTCTCCACCTCCGCCCTTGCCGGAGCTTTCACCTTCATCCCCTCCCTCGCCCGCGCCGCGTCCCCTAACGGAGACCTCCGCGTCTGCGTCATCGGCTTCAACAGTCGTGGCAAGGGACTGGCAGGCGAACTTTTAAAATGCACCAAGGCAAAACTCGTCGCGCTCTGCGATGTCGACTCCGCCGTCCTTGATTACTATGCGGCTCAGTTGGAAACAATGCATGACATCAAAGTCACCAAGTTCTCTGATTATCGGAAAGTCTGTGAGTCGAAAGAAATTGATGCCGTCATCATCGCCACACCCAACCATACCCACTCTCTCATCGCCACCACTGCTGCCGCCAACGGCAAACATGCCTACGTTGAAAAGCCCGTTTCCCACAACGTTTGGGAAGGTCGCCAAGTCGCCAACGCCGCCGATAAATACAAAGTCATCATCCAACACGGCTTCCAACGCCGCTCCGAAACGGCATGGCACGAAGCCTGTGATTTCATCAAGTCCGGTGCCATCGGAAAAGTGAAACTCGCGCGCGGCTTCTGCTACAAACCGCGCCCATCCATCGGCAAAGTTGCCGCTCCAAAAGCCGCACCCGCAACCGTCGATTACAACCTGTGGTGCGGCCCACGCGAAATGACACCCATCCAACGCGAAAAATTTCACTACGACTGGCACTGGCAGTTCGAGTATGGCAACGGCGACCTAGGCAACCAAGGCCCGCACCAGCTCGATGTCTGCCGCATGTTTACTGGAGATCCAAAACTCCCTACCTCCGTAATCTCTGTCGGCGCTAGACTCGGCTACCAAGACAACGGCCAATGGGCGAACACCCAAATTTGCTACTTTGATTACCCCACCCCTATCATCTTCGAAGTCCGCGGCCTCCCCACCAAACCCTATAAAGATCATCCAATTGGAAACCTCATCGAATGCGAAGGAGGTTACCTTTCCGGCGGCCACGGTCCGAAATGCGATGCCTTTGATAAAGACGGAAAAATCATCCAATCCTTCCAAGGCTCGAAATCTCACATGCAATCTTTCGTCGATTCCTGCCACTCCGGGAAAATCGACACAGGAAAAACAGCCGAAAGCGGACATCTCTCTTCTGCTCTCGCCCATGTCGGAAACATTTCCTGGAAACTCGGAATCCCCACCAAAACCGCCGTTATACGCGAGGTAATTTCTAACAATATTGCATCCGATGCCTTTGCAAGAATGCTCACTCACCTCGAAGACAACAAAGTTGACCCCGAAAAAGATCTGCTAAATCTTGGAAAAAACCTAACAATCGATCCCGAAAAAGAAATTTTCACCGGAACTGGCGCAGAACAAGCCAATCCCCTCATCAAAGGAAGCTACCGCAAAGAGTTCGAGATTGTGATTTGAGTCTTAGCTGAAGCCAGCTCGAGCATGATAACTCATAACTCAAACGCATGGAATCATTCAAGGTTACCGTATCAATAACCTGCTACCAAGATAACCCATTAAACTCCATCACAAAACAAGTGATCACATCCACTGGATTAATAACCATCACCAGTATCTTTTTTTCACATTACCTCTTAGCTAAACAGAGCAAATACCACCGTGGATCCAAACTTACCCATGCCAACAATCGAAACCTTCATAAGTTTGCCTCTAGGCTTGTAACACTTATCCAAGGCCGATGCTTTAAAATAATTTA
>JBILAN010000142.1:0-3344 GCA_044354135.1 Luteolibacter sp. | reverse complement strand
TAATTCAATCTCCAATCTCAAATCATCTCGCCCGAAGAAAAATCCTCTATTCTAACATAATTTCCAACAGCCAAGTTCAATGATTCTCGATTAGCTCTCGCATCTCTGAAACCACCCCCCGCTTCACATCCATGATCTATCCTCCTCTCGTAAGACTTTGCCTCGCATCCATGTTTGGCTTCACAACCGCACATGCTGCCACTCTGGCAAATTTCAATTTAACCGGAGGATCACTGATCAGTTCTGCATCGTCGATTCCCAGCATGATGGTTTCCTCGCTTTCCAGTCAGTCGACCTTCAATTCATTCACATCAGGCTCGGGTTGGGATAGCGCAGCATAAATTAGCGGCACCGCCGGATTTTTCTCATCGCCCACGAACCACTCCGCTGCACAAAACGCGGTATTATTCACCTTCAGCGCAGCATCGGGATACAGCGCTCTCTGGATGGCTTTAGCTTTGTAGCTCGAAGCACAGCGAATGCTCCTGCCATATCGGATTCATGATCAATTCTTCCCTCTATGATTTCTCAGCTTCTTATTCGAATGAAGCTACCATCACCTCCACATCTTGCACCTCACTTGGTTTTTCCAGCTTGAGCTTTGAAACCATTTGCATCCAGGCCTGAAATGCAAGCAGTTCGGGTGCGCTGCAGCTCGATGATATCATACTGACCGGAACCGTCATCCCGGAGCCCTCAACAGCCGTCCTAGTGGCAGCTAGTGCTCTCACTTTATTACGGCGTCGACGTTGATTCGCGATTGCACTCCTCACTCAAAACGTTTCCATTCTTTTCGTGAAGCCGAAAAAATTTGGTAATAAAAGCCATGGCGACAAGACTCGACCCGCAAGGGAAAACCGACATGTCAAGCCACTTGAAGAGACTCATGCTCCCTCTTTGGATGAACATGATTTGATGCGTATTGTCGCCGAAACCAAGGTGCCGTTTTTATTAATTCTCGACTGTGTGCAGGACCCCCACAACCTTGGTGCGATTTTACGCACAGCCGACGGAGCTGGCGTCCAGGCCGTCATTGCCCCAAAAGACAAGGCTGTGGGCATCACTGAAACTGTGCGGCGCATTTCGGTGGGCGCTGCGGACTATGTCCCATTCATCCAAGTCACCAACCTTGCCCGCACTATGGAACAACTTAAAGACGCCGGCGTTTGGTTTGTCGGGACCTCAGATCGGGCAGAAAAGACCCTTTATGAGCTCGATCTCAAAGGCCCACTCGCTTTGGTGCTCGGGGCCGAGGAGAAAGGAATGAGGCGCTTGACCGAGGAAAACTGCGATTTCTTGGCAAAATTGCCCATGGCTGGTCAGGTTGACTGCCTAAATGTCTCGGTTGCGACTGGGATTTGCTTGTTTGAGGCAGTGCGCCAGCGTCAGATTCAGGCTTAGTTTACCAATATTTGCCACATCTCAGAGCAAATTATGATAAATATTTAAGATTTACGTAATAAGTCAGCCCTTATTTTATCGGAAGTTTAAAATTTTGAGTCGCTTTATTTTTGGGGGTATGCTATGCTCTTCTCGCTATGGCTACACCTACTAAAAGAACCCGGTTTTCCCGGAGACTTCCAGACCACGTGACCGATGAACTATGCAGTGTGCTTTCTGAAAAGAAGGTATTCGGCTTCAACGATCTCTTCGAAAGAGTGTTTGAAAACCTGAAACTGCGAAATGCAGTAAGCGGCGGCGAAGAAATGCTTCGCCTTCGTTCTTACGAAAAATTGCAGAATTTAGTAAACCGCGGTCTCGTGGAAAAGCTAGGTAAAGAATACAAGGGTACAGCACGTGTCCACGAAGCATCCAGTGCCTACGCAGCTGCTCAAGAAGCAGCCGAAGCCGAAGTTTAATTTTCCTCAGATTTATTTCGAAAACCCGTGTCTCAAAAAGACACGGGTTTTTTTCTACCCAAGCGCCAATTCTCAGCCTAGAAATCCTCAGTAAAATTTTCCCACGCCTACTATGCCTGAAAATTATCTTCCTGTTTTATTCCAAGTCGTCATTGCTTGTGGATTTGCTGTGACCACTCTCATCCTCAGCGTGGTGTTCGGCCGCTCCGCACGTAGAAACTCGATCAAAGACTCCGCTTACGAATGTGGCATGTTGCCGATTGGCGATGGTGCTCCGCGTTTCTCTGTCAAATTTTACCTCGTCGCCATGTTATTCGTACTCTTCGATATCGAAGTTGTTTTCATGTATCCATGGGCTGTGCAATTTCGGGACCTCGCCCAGCACCATGGTCCAACTGTCCTCGCTAGTATGGCTGGATTTGCTGGCGTTCTCGCGATAGCTTATGTCTACGCTCTGAAAAAAGGCGCACTCAATTGGAAAAGCTGATGCATTGGCATCACGCCTGTCCCCTCATGATTCACTATTTCATTTATTTTGAGCTCAATGGATCGACGAATTCTAAAGTCCTCGAGGAAATGAAATGATCAAGCCGCTCATCCCTTCTCAAAATTCATAAAGTATTGGCCGTATACTCGGGCCGGAATTTAGATCCAACGTAAAGCCACAAGATCGAAAGATAAGAACTGATTATTCTCTGGTAATCCTAAAGAGGAAAATGAACCACTGATTAACACTGATGCTAAGAGGATTAGAAAGAATTCTTCATTCACCTAAAAGGTGAGACTGAAAAAATTCATAACTCTTAGATTATCAGTGTGTATCTGTGTCCATTTGACGAAGAGATTTAATTTTTGTGTTCGTCTATGTCCGCTTCGCTCCCATTGTGGTTCCATTTCTGTTTATAGGGTAATCCGTGCACAAAAAACGATTTACTCCAGAGCGATGAGCTCGAAGCCTTCCATTAAGACGATACGCTCATCCTCATGTATCTTGCATGGTCGCGTGATCAGAAAGAAAATATCTACGTTCAAAACCTCATAATCAAGCAAGGAGCCGAAATGTGGAATTGGCTTCAAGAAGGAGCCGCCGCTGCTTACATTGCGCAGCTTAAAAAAAGACAAACGTTATTTACGCGATGTTTACTAATATCCGCGGTTGAGGATCAACGACAGGACTGGAGCGATAGCCAGCGGGGACTGTCCCGAATGATGTTACTCACGATAAGCTTACTCCCGATCATCACACCATCCGTGAAAGCCAAGGGCGCTTGATGCCTGTAACTCACCGGCTTCTTAGAAGCCGCAAACCGCTTGGACGGAACGCAGCGAACTCAAATACTTCTCAACTCCCCCGCATTACAAAAATCGATCCTGATTTTTTCCCGCTTGCGGTTTTCAATGGCTTCGGACTTCGTTCCTTCTGCCTCTCAAACTGTGCCTGATACCTCGCAGCCATTCCTTTCACATAATCTTCACTCCCTAGCG
>JBILAN010000022.1:0-35339 GCA_044354135.1 Luteolibacter sp. | reverse complement strand
CCTGCATGGCGCTTCGGCGTTTGCCGGATTTTACGGAGAGGAAACCACCATAACGAAATGCATGGCAGGGGAGACCTGAGCCGATCAGAGCTGTTAGAACGGCTGAAGGGCCAGGAAGAACATCGAAGGGGACATCGGCTTCCAAGCAGGCTTGCACGAGGCGGTAACCGGGATCGGAAACGCCGGGCATTCCGGCATCACTGATGAAGGCAATGCGTTCGCCAGCTTTGGCAGCAGCGACGAGTTCGGGTGCTTTTCGGGCTTCGTTGTGTTCGTGAAGTGAGACCAACGGTTTTCCTGAAATGCCGTGATGCGCGAGCAAGATGCCGGAGTGACGGGTGTCTTCACAGGCAATACGATCGGCGTTTTTTAAAACCTCCAGTGCACGCAAGGTCATGTCGCCGAGGTTGCCGATAGGGGTGGGAACGAGGATGATTCGTCCGCCGATTTGGGGTTCTTCTGGGCTCATGATGGAATCGGCACTTGGGGTTTTATTTCAGATTGAGAATTTTTAACCACGTAATGCACAGAATACACGGAATGAATGTTAATGAGTTTCATTAATGGCGAAGCCGTGATGGTTTGGACGTAATGAAATGGAGTCAATACACGGAATGAATGTTAATGAGTTTCATTAATGGCGAAGCCGTGATGGTTTGGACGTAATGAAATGGAGTCAATACACGGAATGAAGACTGGGGTTGTTGGTGGAGAGAAAGGAAAAGTGTGATAGCACTCACTCCGTTTATTCTGTGCATTCCGTGGTTCAATTTTATAGAGGTGTAGGAAGATTTCTAATTACAAAAAAATCGGCTTAAAATTTAGCAGAGAGTTTGGCGCGTTCGCTGTCGGTGATGGCGGTGTGGGTTCCGGTGGAGTCGACTTTTACGCTGACCATTTCGCCTTCGGCGACGAGGGTGGTTTCGGGTTTGAGGATTTTGAAATTCCAGTTGATGTAAAGTTTATGATTTTGGAAATACCTAATTGCAATTCAAACTTGTCTTGGGATCGTAGAGGGTTGCGGTAGTCGCATGTGATTTTTGCACGAGGCCAGCCGCCGTTGTTAGAGAAAACGGGAATTCCGAGAGAGTGGAGAAAACTGTGTTCCGCATTTTCAACGTAGCAGAGGATTTTTGAAAAATGTGCCCATCCACTCGCATCCGTATCTGAGAAAGCGACTTCGGATTGCTGGCGATGGTGGATGTTTTCCAAAAGTTTAATCCTCGAATTTTTTGACAAGCACGGATGCGTTATGTCCACCGAAGCCGAAGCTGTTGCTGAGAGCGACCTTGATAGGGACTTCGCGAGCGACGTTAGGAACGACATCGAGATCGCATTCAGGATCTTGTTCTTCAATATTGATGGTGGGCGGCACTACTCCATCGACGATAGCCATGACGCTGGCGATGAGTTCGATACCGCCTGCTGCACCGAGCATGTGTCCCGTCATGGATTTGGTGGAGCTTACCATCAGGCCGTTTTTCGCGTAGTCACCGAAAGCCAGTTTGATGGCTTTGGTTTCTGCGATGTCGCCAAGACCGGTGGAGGTGGCGTGCGCATTGAGGTATTGAACGTCTTCAGGATTTACTTTGCCGTGTTTGAGAGCCATGCCGATGGCGTAGGCTGGGCCGCTGCCATCGGGAGATGGTGCACTGAGGTGATAGGCATCTGCACTGACACCGTAACCGATGAGCTCTGCGTAAATTTTCGCACCGCGGGCTTTTGCTGTTTCGAGTTCTTCGATCATGACCACGCCTGCGCCTTCACCCATCACGAAGCCGTCGCGGTTTTTATCAAACGGACGGGAAGCACCTTCCGGATCGTCGTTTCGGGTACTGAGTGCTTTCATACTTGCGAAGCCGCAAAGTCCCATCGGGAGGACGGCTGCTTCGGCGCCGCCGCAGAGGAAACCATCGGCATCGCCAAATTTGATGATGCGCCATGCTTCGCCGATGTTGTGATTGGATGTCGCACAGGCAGTTACGATCACCATATTCGGGCCATGAAAGCCGTGTTCCATCGAGATGATCCCAGATGCGATGTTAGAGATCATCATTGGGATAGTGAAAGGTGAAACGCGGCGTGCGCCTTTTTCGATGTAGTTGGAATGCTCACGCTCAAGCGTTGAAAGACCACCGATACCGCTGCCGACCATCACGCCGTAGCGGCGGGAGTCAATTTTTGAGGTATCAAGACCAGAGTCTGTCATTGCCATTTTGGATGCAGCAACGGCGTATTGGACGTAGCGATCTGAGCGGCGGGCGTCTTTTGGAACGTTGAAATAGCCATCGGCTTCGAAGTCGCGGATCTCACCTGCTATTTTGCAATCAAACGGTTCAGGATCGATGGATTGAATTCTGCGGACACCGCTGCGTCCATTTTTCAAACCATCCCATGTGCTTTTGAGATCATTTCCCAAAGGAGATAGACAACCAATGCCAGTAATTACAACCCGTCGATCACTCATATGTTGGCAATAGCCTAAACGCGGAGTTTGCCTGCGTGCAAGCAATACATTGAAGCTGAAAACCGCTGTCTGAACTGCGGTTTTTCGTTTGGAGTATCTGAAATCAGGAGTGGATTTTCACTCTGGCTGAGTCGCTGGAGGAGCTGGAGTTTCAGTAGGTGTCGTGGTCCCAGGTGTAGCTGGAGCAAGTTCATTCACCAATGAGGCTGGTGGGGTAGTAGGCACAGCGTCTGGGGTTGGGCTCTTTTCTACGGCTTTGGCGACAGGTTTTTCTGGGTCAAGCAGGGGTTTCTGTTTGTTTTGCTTGCCGATCAAAATTGCTAGAGAGAAGCAAAGTAGGAAGAAAAGTGAGCCAAGATACCAAGTCGCCTTTTGAAGAACATCGGTGGTTCTTGCACCGAATACTTGATCGGTTACACCGCCACCGAAAGCAGCTCCTAGGCCTTCTTGTTTCGGGCGTTGCATGAGGACCACGACAGCGGTCAAAATGCAGACGATGACGAAGATAAAAAGAAGAGTCGTAATGCTCAGGCTGAGCCAGTTGATTGCTAGGAAAGTCATGGGCGGCGAAATATGGGTAAGAGCTAGGGTCTTGTAAAGCGGGGTTTTTCTGGATTTTTGCTTTCCAATAGGTCGAGAAACCTACCCCCGACAGGATTTGACCCAGTCCACGATTTTTTGGTCATTATCGCCTGCAGCCCATACATGGCGAAGGAAATCAGCTGGGGCTAGATTGCCATTTTTCGTGAAAAAATTCCGATCCCCCCCGCAGCCGAACATAATATCGGGATCGAGTTCGCCCTTAATTTTGCCCCGCGCCTTGGTCAGGATGCGCGGAAAATATGGGATTCCATCGATTTCTTCACCAAAGGAAGGGAGGTCGTCCCGGGTGATGGTTTTGGCGCTAGGGGTGCCGTGTTGCTGGACTAGAAAGTAGTCGCGGCGGGCGGCAGCGATAAGTAATGCGGTGGTGGGAGAGGGTTGTCCTTCGTCTACAAAATCCTCGATGAAATCGAAAAACTCGCGGGGTTTATAGCCGATGCTTTTCAGGAATTCGAGATCCTGGACGGAGTAATCCTTTTCATAATCAAAATTTCCAGCCTGATAAGCACTGGCACAACGGTTAAAGAGCTCCATGAATGTATCGTTCCAAGACATGTGAGGAAAATGGAACGGGTTTGAGTAAAGCGCGAGGAATTTTTCCTCTTACATTCAAGAAACGATCCGTTAGCGTGGCGGCGGATGATTTGGAAAGTGAATGGACAAGTGGTCGATCTCTCGCGCCGTGCGCAAGTGATGGGGATTCTCAATGTCACGCCGGATTCATTTTCGGATGGTGGATGTTTCGATCAGGTGGAAAAGGCGATTGAGCACGCTCGTGAAATGATAGGACACGGTGCGTTGATGATCGATATCGGTGGTGAATCGACCCGACCCGGTGCGGCGGAAGTTTCGGAAGCTGAGGAGATGCGGCGCACCATCCCGGTCATCGAGCGGTTGAGGCAGGAATGGAATGGATTGATTTCGATTGATACAAAAAAAGCCGGAGTCGCAGAAGCGGCGCTTCGTGCCGGCGCGGATATCGTCAATGATGTTTCGGGATTAACAGCCGATCCGGCAATGATTTCGATCTGCGCGAAAAGCGATTGCGGGTTGGTTGTGATGCACATGCAGGGCACACCAGAAACCATGCAAACAAATCCGAGTTATCAGAACGTGGTCGATGAAATCCGAGCCTTCTTCGAAGAACGTCTAACAACCTTGACCGCTGCTGGAATTGATAAAGAGCGGATCTGCTTCGACCCCGGCATCGGTTTCGGAAAAACCTTGGAGCACAATCTCATGTTGCTGAAAAATTTAGATCAACTTCCTCCACAAGGTCGGCCCTTATTGTTAGGGGTTTCTCGGAAATCTTTTTTTTCAAAGCTCTGCGATGCGCATCAGCCTACCGATCGAGATGCTGCAACCGCTGCAGCGACCGCGCTAGCAAGGCAGCAAGGAGTGATGCTCCACCGGGTGCATGACGTGAAAGGGAATTTGGCTGCGCTGAGGGTTTGTGAAGCATTTTCGTAAGGAGAAGGGACATTCCTGTCCCTTGTTTTATCCACCCGCGAGCAGAAAAAATCCCTTTCAAATCATGGTTTTTTCTATCAGATTTAGAAATGATGCTCGTCGGATATACGGTTCGGGGGTTAGACGAATAGGAACTGTTCTGAAAAAATGATTTCTATCCCGCGATTCAACGCATCCGAATTAAAGGATATTTTTCAGATACTAGGTGAAGAGGGTATCGATTTTGATTACGAGGGGCAAACCTCCAGTGTCAGTCATTACGGAGGCGTCACCGAATATTTACTCTTGGTTTCCAATGACGAATTCGAGGAAGCGATTGAGATCCTGATGGATTATTTCGAAATTTCAGCCGCTGTGGATGAACCTTTCGAGGGAGAGTGTCCTGCCTGTGGTAGCCATATTAGCGGGGCAAACGAGTGTCCAGAATGTGGTCTTTCGCTCGCAACTGGAACACCTCCCATTTTCATGGAGCACCCGTTCTATAAATATCTAGAGAGCAATGGCCTGCTCCCGAAAGATGAGACAGAATAATGCGGACATGGCGACGCCGAACCAACTACTTGGATGAATTCGGCTCTGTTACCTAGGGCGTTGCCCTTTCAGGGCGGAAGAGGGGAAAAGTTTTCCGCCGCAGGCTCTGGACTGCTGGGATTATTCCTAGCTTCCACGGTGAGAAACGTTAATCGGTGCGATGGGTCACTTCTGGGTATTTCCGTTTTAAATCAACCAACCTAAATGCTGCGGATCACCGCAGCAGTCCAAAGCCTGCGGCAGAATGTAAAAACCGCTCTGGAAATCTTGCCAAGAGTGGGTTCCTGGGTAAGTTGCCAGCACGCGATGGCATACGAAGACCTTGAACCTGTGACTCCTGACCCGAAAAAGCTGCGTCGGACGGCGTTTATTTTGATTTTAGTCATGATCGTGGGTGGGATTGTGATCCTGAAAGCTTATGAAAAACGTAGCAAGGAGGCATCTAACGATAACAGGCCGAGTTTTGTGACACGGATATCCGAACGGAAAGATCTGGTTTTCTTGCGTCAGGATGGGGAGCAGAAGGATTTGCTCTCGTTGAAGGGGAAAGTGGTTGTGGTTCAGTGTTTGCCATCGAACCAGGATGACGATCTGACGACTCCGGCGATGAAGCGGTTGTCTGAGAAATATGCGGCCAACAGTGATGTTGCTTTGGTGACCTTGATGTTGGATTCGGGTCCTTCGGAAGGGCTGAAAGATCAGCTCGAGCAGCTGGCGTCGAAGTTGGGTGCGAATTTGCCGCAATGGACTGTGGCTTCGAACGAGAGGCCTACTTTGCATAAGTTCATCAAGAATGAGTTCAAAGCGAACCTGATGCCTTATGAGAAAGACGGGATTTGGAATTATGATAGATCTTTGTTTTTGATCGACAAGAACAGGCATGTTCGCAAAGCGGTGATTCCACAAAAGCGCGGAGGGGTGCCATATGTGGCGAGTTTTGATTTTCAACAGGCACAGAAGTGGGATGTCGATGGGCTTACCACCAAGACGGAGCATTCAAATGTGGAGCAGTTAGAGATATTGCTTGGACAAACCATCGAAGTTTTGCTCACGGAAAAACCTGAGGTGGCCAAAAAGAAAAACCCAGCCATAGTGCTATATGTTGGGATGGGGTTTGTACTGCTGTTTTTGTTTTTGATTATTAAATCCAGAAGAAACGCATCGCTCACAAGATCATGACTAAGAAATCGACATTAATTATTTTTTATAGCGGTGTGGCTTTGATCTGCATCGCAATACTATGTGTAGTGAATCTTTACATTGTCCCAAATATACAAGCGCAGGCTCGGAGTTCTAATGCGTTTATCAATGTAGGTAAGAAAGTTGAGCAGGAATGGTATCCCATCGAGAAAGATCTGGCCGCTACCCATCAAGGAGGAGAGAAGGTGAAGCTCTCGGATTTGAGGGGAAAAGTTTGGGTCGTCGCAGAGTTTTTTGCAGTTTGCCCACATTGTGCGGTGCGGAATGGAACGGAGCTTCGTGCGATTTATGATCAGTTTAAACATCATCCGGATTTTCAAATTGTCTGTATAAGCGTGGATCCCAAAGAAGATAACGTAGAGAAGCTCAATGATTACGCGAAAGCTTTGAATGCCGATATGAAAAATTGGTGGTTTCTCAATGCTGGCGATGAAAAGGAGACCCATGAATATTTGGAAAATACGCTGAAATTTTTCGGTATCCGTCTTAATTCAGATCCGGCAATCATTGAGTCGAATGGTCGATTCAAGCACGACATGGGGTTGATGCTGGTGGATAAAAATTTCAACGTCGTAGGCAAATGGCCGCTTGCTGATGCGCGGTCCGAAGAGGGTAGGAAGTTGGATCCCGGCAACTACGAGAAATTGAAAATGGAAATGTTTGATCGGATTTCCAAAGAGTTGGCGAAATCTTCAAGTGAACCATAATCCCTATGAAATCTAGTCAAGACAGAGAAGAGTGGCTGAGCAAGAAGCCGAATGAGAAGCTTTCCAAGAAGCTGAAATTAGCGACATGGATCATCACTTCACTGGTGCTGATATTGGTGGGTTTGATGCGCTCACCATACAAAATTCCGTTGCCAGAAGGCTGGTCTATGTCGTTTTTGCCTCCGGTGCATGCGATACTGAATGCTTTGGTGGCGCTAGCTCTTGTAGGTGCATTGCTGGCTGTTAAAGCAGGAAAGATTTCCCTACATCGTTTGTTTATTTTTACAGCGATGATCTTGTCCGCATTATTTTTACTTTGTTATGTAGCTTACCATTTCACGACTGTGGAAACGAAGTATGGAGGTGATGGCTGGCAGCGAGTCGTGTATTTTATTTTGCTGATCAGTCATATTGTTTTGGCTGGCGTGAGTCTGCCCATGATTCTGTTGGCTTTTACTTCCGGTTTCACCAATCACTTTCAATCGCACCGCAAGTTGGCGCGTTGGGTGTTTCCGATTTGGTTGTATGTTGCGGTGACCGGGCCGATCTGTTATCTCATGCTGCGGTCTTACTATCCGTAGTTCTAACGCATCATGAATGTTGAAATCATCAGACAAGCCCTGATCGACTTATTGGGTCAGGAAAAAGTCAGCAGCACGAAGGTGGTGCTTGATTCTCATTCAGGGGACAAATGGTTTGCGTCGCGTCGGCCGGATGTGGTTGTTTTTGCAGAGTCGACGGCTGATGTTTCTGCAGTACTTGCTTATGCGAATGAGAATCGTATTCCAGTGACCACGCGTGGAGCAGGGGTGGGTTATGTGGGTGGATGTGTTCCGGTTGCGGGAGGGATTGTTTTAACCACCGAGCGGATGAATAAAATCATCGGGATTCATCCTGAAGACGGGGTGGCGATTGTTCAGCCGGGAGTGATCACGGGCGATCTTCAACAAGCGGTGCGTGCGGTGGGTTGGGATTACCCGCCAGATCCAGCATCGCTGAAAGAGTGCTCGATTGGCGGCAATATCGCGACCAATGCCGGCGGACCGCGTTGTTTGAAATACGGGGTGACGAGAAATTATGTTTTGGGCTTGGAAGTGGTGTTGGCCGATGGACGTGTGCTGCGCACGGGCGGCAGGCTCCATAAGAACAAGACGGGTTTTGATTTGATCGGAACCTTTGTAGGTTCTGAAGGGATGTTGGGGGTGGTGACAGAAATCACCGTTCGCATCATTCCCAAACCAGCGAGCCGTGGGATGTTGGCAGCGGTGTTTTCGGATTTCGAAGCCGCAGCTAAAACCGTCCAAACCATCCTGCAAGCAGGTCACTTGCCTTCGGCTCTCGAAGTCAGCGATGCGTTCACTCTGGCTGCAGCCCGCAAGAAAATGGGTGCCGAGGTTTTTCCGGAAGGGGATGGACATCTAATCGTTGAAATCGATGGTCGTCCTTCAGCGGTACAATTGGAACTCAAAGAGTTAGAAATTTTGCTCAAGCAATGCGGTGCTGGCGAAATCCGCGTGGCACGTGACGAAGCGGAATGCGAAGCGATCTGGCAATTGCGTCGGGAGTTTTCCTATTCATTGCGCGATACGGGTCTAACCAAACTCAACGAAGACATCGTCGTGCCTCGTGGAAAATTGGTGGAGTTGGTCAACTTTGCGAGAGCGCTCGAAACAGAAACCGGAATTTCGATCGCCTGTTTCGGTCATGCAGGGGATGGTAACATTCACACCAACCTCATGGTCGATGACTACACCAACCCAGAAACCAAAGCCCGTGCCGATGATGCGCTGGATAAGCTTTTCAACTGGGTGTTAGAAAACGGTGGTGCGATCACCGGTGAACACGGTGTCGGCCTTGCGAAAAAACGCTGGATCAAAAAAGCCTTGGGTGAGACATCGTTTGATGTGCATCGGGCATTGAAGAATACTCTCGATCCGAACGGAATTCTCAATCCAGGAAAGTTTTTGGAAGAGTGAAACTTCTGCTCCTCGCTCTCAGCTCCAAGCTCTCCGCTAAAGAAAGTACCGAGGACAGGACTCGAACCTGCACAGATGAATCCACCTGATCCTAAGTCAGGCGCGTCTACCAATTCCGCCACCTCGGCAACAAGGTCAAGTTGGAGGATTTTTCCCGAGGCTGCAAGCGCGGATATTTGACTTATAGTAAAGAAATCAAAACGGAGGGAATGGAGGAACTGAGGAAACGGAGAATTCTATTTTAAAAATCCCTCTGTTCTCTCCGTTTTCTCAGCTCCTCGGTTTAATCTTCTATCCTAAGGCAAGCCGATGCATGACCTGCGGGTTTGGCTGTTACGATTTTTCTAATTCGATCACATGAAAGCTCGCTCCGAGGTGGGCAGGATCAATTCGCTATGGGCTCGTCGACGGAAAATTCAGCGCTGCAAACGACCCACAACTCGCGCGACCGCTCCTGCATCGCATTCCAGGGCAACCCCCTTTTCCTATACCCGCTCTCCAGTGTATCATCAGCGCTAGGTAAAAAGCATATTCCTTGCATTCATTCAGATTTTTATAAACAGCTTATTCTTATAGAGCCAGTAACAAATATAATACAATGAAGCCCAGACCATCAGGCTGGTTGCAATTCCGACAGTTGTTTTTCCTCCCCAGGAAAGCAATGTTACAGGAAAAGGAGTAAGAATTTTATAAACCAGAGCTGCACCGCCTGCTTCAAAAAAGAGGTAAATAAAAATGCAATTCATGCCAACGATTCTGAACATCTTCGAACCATTGACAAAGATCTTTTTAACATCAATGAGCCAGTAAGAAAAGGTCATAGCAAGAATTGCATAACCACCGCTTGTGAAGACAAATGAAGCTGTTGCAATTTTCTTTATAATAGGCGTTATGCCAAAGAGGTCGAGTGAATAGCCTATTACTAATCCTGACAGACCGGCAATAATCAATAGCCTAATCTTTTCATTTGCAGGCTTACTACTCATGAGCAGTTTCCCGCAGAGCACGCCCCACACTGTATGAGCAATTGTTGAAAATGCATTTATTGATGCCCATACACTTGCCTTTTCCACACCTTCAATTTTATTATTTACCCATGAGCCAAGATTCTGAAATGCCACCCATGGCTGGTTAAATCCCTCAACCGGAAAAAATCTGTAGGCGAGATCCATTACGAGAAGGATTGATAGAGACAAGATCATCTGAAACCAAAAGCTTTTATTTCTGATAAGATAAGCAACGAGGTATGTTACAGAAAGCTGTGTAAGCACATCCTGCAACCGAAAGACAATTTTTCCAGGTCCAATGCAATAAAGTGCCCATCCCAGAAATAGAAGAAGGAAGGATCTTTTGTATGCATGAAAATTTATAGAGCACTGGCTGTCACCTTTCTTCAGCCTGTTAGCTATGGCAAAGGGTATAGCAACACCAACAATGAACATGAAGAAAGGCTGGATAAGATCCCAGAAATGCAATCCATGCCATTCGTGGTGACTCAACTGAGTTCCAATGAATTGCGCAACTCCAGTGTCGATCTTGCTTATCTGGCTGTAAAGTCTTGTGCTTTCGCCGATGAGCAGAAACATTGTAAATCCACGGAAAAAATCTACAGAGATTATCCTGTCAGATGCTGTAAAATTCTGAGTTAAAGATTGCTTTATCATAAATATGCACGCGCCTAGCCCCAAAAGTTAGACAATTCTGAACTAGAGACATTGTGTTGATTCTTGGTCTAATGTGAATGGCGGGTGTAGTCAAGCTGACATTAGCTAGCTGGGGTCTGGGGGATTTTTAACCACGAAAAACACGAATTTCACGAAACTTGAGAATGGATTTTTAGCTTTTCTGAAGCTCTACTCATTCTCCTTTTTCTCCTCTCTCCGTGTTGAAAAATGACGGAACTATGAATCATTTCGGGATTTTATATCTATGCCTATTTCGAGTGATTTGTGAAATTTGACTTCGTTTTACTACGTCCAAGGATCTTGAGCTTCGCTTCTTGAGGAGTTCGATAAATCTCACCATGCGTTGTGGTTGAAATTCTTCACTCCAAAGCAAGCCGATGCAGGATCTGCGAAGTTGAATTTTTTGATTTCTCGAATTCAATCACATGAAAGCTCGCTCCGAGGTGGGCGGGGTGGGTGAGGGAGCGGAACTGGGCGATAGTTTTGGGGTCGTTCATTTCGCCGCTTTGGATTATCTCGGTGGCGAGGTGGGTGAGGTAGCTGCCTTGGTTGGAGAAATGGATGGGATGCCACGCGATGGCTTCCGCCTCGCGGGCGAGATCGGTGAAATCGACATGCGCGGTGATGTCGCGTGTGCCTGGTAAATCTAACGGGTCTTCAGCAGCTTGGTGTTTGGAAAAGGTGCGCAAGGTGCCGCTGGTGCGTTGGATGTCGTAGTATTCGGGTGCGGCGAAGCCGTAATCGATGAACAACAGCAATCCATCACTGATGCAGTTAGAAATCTTTGATAGAAATTCAGCATAATTGGTGCGGATTTCGGTTTGGTAGTTTTCGGGAAAATGATTTTCTAGGCAGGCCGTTTTTTGACCCAGAGCTGATGAGGGAGTTATGGGTTTTGCGATGAGTTCCCAATTCACCGAGACGTGCAGTTCCTGCCATTCGTTCTCAACACGACGGATGAGGTGAAATGGCAGGGCATCCAGAATTTCGTTTCCGAAAGCGATGCCGGGAAGCGGGTGACTGGAAAGGGTTTGAAAATCGTTGGCGAGATGGAGTTTTGAGACGAGTGGGAAGAGTCGTTGATGTTGAGCCTCGCGGAGCAGAGGCAGAGGCTCGACCGTGGCGTATTCGAGAGCTTGCCAAGCATCTGGAGCAAGATTTGTGATCGTCCGCACTATATCTGCAGCGAGTTTGCCGTCGTGAGCACCGATTTCCAAAATGCGCCACGCACTGGGTTTTCCCTTATCCAACCACCAACGAATGAAACGTCGGGCGAGCAATTGCCCAAAAAGTGGGCCGACACTGACACTGGTGTAGAAGTCGCCATCGCGACCGACCTGGTTGGTGTTTTGCGCATAATAGCCATGTTCAGGATCGTAGAGGGAGATGTCTAGAAACTCGGGAAATGATATGGAACCTTCTTTTGCGAGGGCTTCATCGATTTTTTCACGAACCACAGCGCAGGAAGAGGTTGCGGCTGAGGCTGGATTCGGGTAATCCAGAGAACATGCGTCGGCATTCAGCGGCGTATTTGGATGGTTCTCAGACATGGTGAAGCACAAAAAAAGCAAAGGCGTTGCTAAAACAAGCGTTAGCAAAGGTGCTCCGAAAAAGAGCACTAAACGTCGACTCTACAAGCGTAAAACATTTTGGCTTGTGCTCTTCATGTTCTTTGCGAGCGCAGGTTTGGTCGCTTACCTCTATGCGGAGCAATACACGAGACTATACCGTGAGCGGGCGCTTACGTATGATCTTGAGAAAATCAATGAGTTGGAGATCCCCAGTATGATCCTGGATAGGAACGGAAAGGAGATAGGACGTATCTTCGTTCAAAACCGCAGCGTGATGTCTATCAAAGATGTCCCTGAACTTTTCCGCAATGCTTTGAAAGCAGGTGAGGACTCAAGATTTGAAATGCATCATGGGGTGGATTACATCGGGATTGTCCGAGCCTTGAAGTTGAATTACCAGGCGGGAACAACTACTCAGGGTGCTAGTACGATCACGCAGCAGCTGGCGCGCAATGCCTATCCATTGAAACAAGATGCGTTTACGAAGGGTGAAAGCGGTATCCAACGGAAAATGGTGGAGGCATTTTTGGCGATGCGGATTGAGAAGAGATACACGAAAGATGAGATTCTCGAGTTTTACCTGAATCGTATCTATTTCGGTAGCGGGTTTTATGGCTTGAGATCGGCATCACTCGGATATTTTGGGAAAGAACCCAAAGATCTGAATTTGGTGGAATGTGCAACTATCGTCGGACTGATTAAAAACCCGACAAACAATTCTCCTCTGAATAATCTACAAGCCAGCAAGGTTGCTAGAAACATGGTGCTCAAACGGATGTGGGAAGAGAAGATGTTAACGCAACAGGATTATGAACAAGCGCAGTTGGAATCGTTGGTGTTGAATCCTAAGCCATTACAGCGCGGTACATCGCATTTATATGAGCGTATCGCTGATGCTGTGGGAGCAGCACTTGGGCGAGATGCGCTCTCGGCAGGTGGTTTTACGATTCACACAACTATTCTAGCTGAAGCCCAAAGTGCTGCTGAAAAATCCCTGCGTGAATCATTGAATAAAGCAGAGAAGCATCCAGATTACACCGCTCAAAAGCGCAGTGAATACAGTAAAAATCAAACTGAGATCGCACCGGAATATGTCCAAGGTGCGGTGTTCATGATGGATCATAACACGGGAGAGGTTCTGGTGCATGTTGGTGGTCGGGACTATGCGCAAGTGCCGTATGATTTTATCGAACAGGGACAGCGACCTTTGGGTACGGCATTTTACCCGTTTTTGTATTCCGTCGGGCTTGCTGGTAAACATACGCCCGTATCGATTCTTGAGGATGAACCGATGGATAACCGTGCGGTGATGGTGAGCGGTCGCGAAGGGATTTTGGGTGAATGGGGGATGGAAGTGAATGCGCCGATATACGAAGGCAGGATTACTTTAAGGAAAGCGTTCGAACATGCCAAAATCGCCGCAACCGTGCGCTTGGGCTACGAGATCGGCATCGAACGCATCATCACGGCTGGTAAAATATTCGGTTTCCCTTTGCAGAATACAGAAGTCTTGCCTCGTGTGATGGTTGGTTGGGAAGCCGCTTCGCTTAAACAAGCAGTCTCTGCCATTTCAACATTCCCACTGGGTGGGAAGAAAGGTGCAGCCGTATTTACCTATATCAAGCGTGTCGAAAATGCTGCGGGTAATGTTGTTTATGAGAAAAAAATTCTAACAAATCCATCGGGTCGATTGTTAGATGAAAAAGTAGCATGGCAAATGCACGATATGATGTCGGCTGGAATGGAGCGCGGAAGCGCACGAGGCCTGAAAAATCAACTTACGAAAATACCCTTCGACGGAGCAGGAAAGGGTGGAACGACGCATGACTTTTCTGATGCTTGGTTTTTAGGATACAACGGAAGGGTTAGTTGTGGGGTTTGGACAGGATTTCTCCAGGGAAACAGCACACCGATTTATCCCGGTGCATTCAGTCGGGATCTGGCTATGCCAGTTTGGGTTGCGGCGATGAACGAAGCTTCCGCGTCGCTGTCCAGTCCATCGATACTCCGCCCAGTCGGTATTGTTGATGTTAAGATTTGCTCGGTATCGGGTCAACGTGTGACCGAATATTGTCAGGAACTCCAAGAGGACGTTAACACCGGGAAGGCAAAAAGTGTCAGCACTGAGATGACTGAGCATATGTTAGAAGGCACGCAAGGCTTGCCTTTTTGTGCGATACATTCCGGAGGCAATTCGATACATATTGATTCTTTTCAAGAACTCAGCAAGCTGCCTGCTATCGACACCATCCCAATCCGTCCCTTGCAGGTGGTCTTGAACGGCGAAGATCCATACCATACTGAAATCTCTGGCCAAGTTGCGACAAATGCCGGCACGGGTTTGATGAATCGATCTACTAATGTGCTAGATAGTTTTGATCTCACTGAGACCGAGGAAACCATTCGCTTGAGAAGGCCGCCACGTTTGGATATCTCTCCGGATTGAGGGAAAGTCACTTCTTTTTCGGTGCTGTTGTCTTAGGAGGTGTGGCCTGCGGTTTGATCTGACCTGCTTTACCCAAGGCGAAACGTATCACAATGCTTTGATCGTAAATTTTTTGGCCTTCTTTCGAAAGTTCTTGTGAGCGATAAACGATAATTCCGTATTCGCTTTTATCAAATTTTCCTATGGCGAAATTTTGTTTAGTCAGGCCGAGAAGCCCAGATTCTTGAAATTTCCATTCTTTTGCAGTCCATGCACCGAGGATGTGATTATCATCGGTTTTAATGTCTTCAATACGCACCAATTTCCCGCTCGGAGAAGTGAAGCTATCGCTGGCTGAATCGTAACGCAGAGTGGATATCACACCAGCTCCGCCAGAGGCTGTTAAGGTCCAGGTATTACCGAGGGTTTTGCGTAGAACGAGAAGAACCTCTTCGTTGGATTTGAACTCACGTTTAGCCCATAACTTACCGTATTCATCATATTCATCCTTAGTTAGGCCAAGGTTTTCATGATAAGGCAAAGGAACACCTGGAGCCGATGCCGTTGAATATTCCCTGAACCATTCAGGGTTTTTACGGGCTGCGGATTCTACTTTGGCGATGTATTTTTCAATTTCCGGAGGTGGGCTCACCATGCCAATGCTTGCTTTAACAGGAATTTCCTCTTCAAATAGACCCTTGAAAATATCGGGAATTTGGGCGGAAACGGAAACTGTGAAGAGAAGCAATAAGGAGAAAAGTTTCATATATATTTCGGTAGCCTGTGGCGTGCTCTCAAAGAACTCAAGCGGTAATCCTGATTGTCCGTGTGAGTTTTTTTCGTTTCTGGGGAAAAATGGGTTGCCTATAATGTGACTTTGCCACTAGTTTCCCCGCCCGGAGGTCAGCCTCGGATAGCGCGGTTAGCTCAGTGGTAGAGCACCTCCCTGACACGGAGGGGGTCACTGGTTCGAACCCAGTATCGCGCACCATTCTTCGCCATTCATAGGCTCCGGCGACGAATGGCTACGAATGACAAGCCCATCTTAAAAGAAGCCGACGCTGGTGGCGAAGTAGGGCTGGATTGAAATAAGGATCAAGCGTGACTTCCTTGGCAGAAGCTAAGATAGTCTTTTGACATGGACTTCTTCACACTGTTCGCTGATCCGGAAAGCTGGCAGGTATTTGCGTCGGGGCAGGCGGAAGGAAAGCTATCGCGTGTCATTGCTGCGGATGGGTCGTCTGGAGTTCGGCTGGATTATGATTTTCACGGTGGCCATGGATTTGTCGCCATGCGACTTGGGATCGCCTTGCGGTTGCCACATACGTTTGATATTGGATTCCAATTGCGCGGCGAGGGGTTACCGAATCACTTGGAATTCAAGGTTGTGTCGCCCGGTGGGGCGAATGTCTGGCGGCATTTACACAATGACTACCAATTGCCGGCGGAATGGACTTATTACTGTTTTAATGAGCGCGAGATTCCTTTCGCTTGGGGGCCAGCGGGTGGTGGGGCACCCTCCGAGGTGGATGCATTGGAAATTGTCATTGCCGCGGGTTCGGGGGGTAAGGGGAGCGTGGAGTTTTCGAACGCGTTCATGGAGGATCAGACGCTGCGCTCGCCGCATGCAATAAGTGCTTCTAGTTTTCTAACAAATTATTCGCCAGATGCGCTATGGATTGAGGGTTCGGGAGGATGGCGCGCAATTCCTGAAGATAAGTCGCCGTGGTGGGCTATCGATTTTGGTCGTAGGCTGCGCTTTGGCGGTTTGGTTATCCACTGGCCGGACGATTTGCCGCCGCGGAGTTGTGCGGTGGAGGTGTCCAATAATGGAAAAATCTGGACGAAGCTGCACTGTATGGCCCGCGCCTACGGAAGTATGAGTCACATTTCCGCACCCGGCGGCGAGGCTCGTCATTTGCGAGTGGTTTTTGATGATGCGTCTTACGCTGCGATGTGTCGCGTCGAGATGAAGCCTGATGCCTTTTCTAGCACGCCAAACGAGTTCATGCACTCGGTGGCTGTAGATTATCCGCGAGGGTTTCATCCACGTTATTGGCATCGCGAGCAGTCGTATTGGACAACGGTGGGGAGTCCAGAGGGCAAGCGCCGTGCCTTAATGAACGAGGAGGGGTTGATTGAGGTCGATGAAGCAGGGTTTTCACTGGAGCCCTTCATTCTCACCAATGAAGGAGTCATTTCTTGGGCTGATGTTCAAATCACCTGTGACATGGCGAAGCACGGCATTCCCATGCCATCCGTCTCATGGAAGAAGAGTAGTTTGCGCTTAGAGATACTGCCATGGGTTGAAGGCACCGGCGATGATCTAACATTGTGTGTTACTTATCAATTGAAAGCGACAAAGCCGCATGAGGGCTTACGCCTTGCGCTGGCGATTCGGCCGTTTCAGGTGAATCCGCCTTGGCAGGCTTTTCGTAACCTCGGGGGTTGTAGTCCGATCACGGCGATCGCATGTGGGTCTGATAGTATTCGTGTGAACGACCGGATGGTGTATGCAACACCCGCTCCTTTTTCGAAAGGAGCTGCGATTTTTGATGAGGGTGGTGTGTTGGAATTTCTCTCACGAGGCAGGATACCCGCTGCTCAGCAAGTTGAGGACTCCACCGGTTTGGCTTCCGCCGCTCTGATGTGGGAACTCTCCGCAGGAGAAAATTTGCTGGAGACTACGATTTCCGTACCGTTCTTTGGATCGAGAAGAACCCTCGCTCCATCGAGCCGATCTAAGGCACTCGCACAATGGAATGAAAAGCTTGGTTATGTGAAATGGCAGGTGCCGGACTGTGCGAGGACATCCTTCGATTGTCTGCGCACTGCTGCTGGTCACATACTCATCAACCGCGATGGTGCAGCAATCCAACCTGGTCCGCGCCGTTATACTCGCTCGTGGATCAGAGATTCTGTGATCATGGGAGCAGCCATGACTAAGGTTGGCTTACCTCATGTGTTGGATGAATTCATCCGCTGGTATGCATCGTTTCAGCGTGCGGATGGGTTTGTGCCCTGCGTAGTGGATCGCGACGGCGTGGATTGGCTTGTCGAGCACGACAGTCATGGACAGTTCCTGTGGGGTATCCGCGAGGTGTTCCGGGCAGGACAAGATAAAGATTTTCTAACAAAAATAATGCCGCATGCCCAAAAGGCGGCGGATTTCATGATCGAGCTGCGCGCAGAACGGATGACTGCGGACTTTCTTGAGGGAAATTTTACAACTGGATTCGGGCTTTTGCCGGAATCAGTGAGTTTGGATGATGAAGATATGCTGGACCCTCGCTCAGAGTTCTATGGCTTGATAAAGGAATCGGCGAGTCATGAGGGCTATCTCGCGCACCCTGTGCATTCGTATTGGGACGACTTCTGGGGTGTGCGCGGCTTGCAAGCTGCGGCGGATTTGGCGGAGGCGCTGGATGATAAAGAGAAAATGACACAATGGCGTAAGGAGGCGTGCCGATTTCAGGATGACCTTCTCTGGTCTTTGAATAAAGTGATAAGTAAAAAAAATCTCAACTACATCCCGGGTTCGATCGAGTGGGCGGACTTTGATCCCACAGCGACCGCCAATGCGATTGCTTTGCTCGATTTTGCGGATGTGCTGCCTGCCGATGCTATGCATGCGACACTCGATGCCTACCTCGTTGAACATCAAGGACGCCATGGTGGGGGGGTGCCATGGAAAAACTATAGTGCTTATGAAATTCGCCTCATTGGGGCTTTTGTTCGGGTCGAGAACCGTGAGGTTGCTCAAGAATTGTTAGATTTTTTCTTATCCGATCGGCGACCTTGCGGATGGAACCAATGGCCGGAAATCACCTGGTTTAATTCGCGATCGCCGGGGCATCTCGGTGATGTGCCTCACACTTGGGTTGCAGCGGAATATATCTTGTCACTGATATCGATGGTTGCAGATGAACGCGAGGCATCTTGTTCGCTGGTATTGGCCGCCGGCATGTCGTGGAAGTGGATTTCCGAAGGAGAAGGATTTTCTGTTAGTAACTTACCCACGCGTTATGGACTACTTGAATTCCACATACGTGCAAGTGGCGAGGATCTTATTCATATTGAAATAGCTGATACAATAGCCATGCCTCCCGGAGGTTTGTGGGTGATTCCACCGCTGCCGAAAGGTAGGCGTATGGGCCAAGTTGTAATGAAGAGTGGTCGTGGAGCAATTTTCGGTCATGAGCTGCACATTCACCAACTTCCCTGCATGACAGAGATCCATTTGTTTCGTGAACAAATCACCTAACCAAGATATGGATCTGCGAATTCGATCTTATTCCAGAGTGATGACGAGGCGGTTTGCGCTCTCTTTAAGGTGTGTGTTCCAAGACTCAATCGGAATAAGCAGGCCGGCTGCGCGGTATCGGTTGGTGAGATGTGAGAAGCTCAAGGCAGTTCCGTTTAGTTCGACGGATTGTGGGCTGTGGCCGGTTTTTTCGATGTGATAGATAATTTCGATGTCGCGTCCTCCGAGGTTTACTCGGGCGGTTAGGCCATCAAGTTCCGGGGGAATGCATGGGTCGATGACCAGAGAGTCCGTGGCCACGCGTAGACCAAGAAAACAATGCATAATGAGGCGAACCGTGAGCCCGGGGCCGCTGGAATACACGCGCCAGCCGCCTTCTAAGGGGACGTCGCCAACTAATGATTTCTCGTATTCAGCGAGTGCCTGGTAGCGATCGGAGAATGAGGGGTCGGTGCTGGAGTAGTAGCAATTTGCCTGGCGCGGTGCGGCGCAAGGAATGAGTTCTCGTATGGCAATCGGATTGATTTGGCAGAGGGCGTGAAAAAATTCGGCGGCGTTGCCATGGTGGGCGAGGGCTTCGGCATAGCGGATGTGGGCATGGGTGTACATGTTGCCGATTTCCCGGCCGAAGTAGCTCGCGCTTTCGGCGCGTTGGAAGTTTTTCTGAATGCCGCCATGATAGGCGATGGGCTTGTCGAACAAATGCGCACCATCGGGCCCGATGAGATGGTTGCGGATGAGGTCGAGATGTTTGGCCGCTTGTTCAGGGGTGAACATGTCATTGATGATCGCGTGGATCATCGGTAACAGGCTGTAGGAGAGGCCGGTGGAGCTGTCGCGCGGATGCAGGAGGGCTTCGGCTTCAGCTTCCGGGTGAAAATAGACGAGTCCGGCGATGATTTCGTCGACGATGAGAATGCGTTGGAATGCTTCGAGGATGCCAGCGGCTTCTGTTTCCAGTGAAGTTGCTCTCTCTATATGTCCGACTTTTCGGAGGGCGTCGGCCAAGGTCATGAACGTTTGATAATTCAGTGTCACCGTCCACGAGCTGCACAGTTGTTTGCGCATTTCCGGTTTGGCTGGCTGGAGTGAATCGTTCCAGTCGCCATGGCCATAGGCGGCGAGCACCGTGCCGGGGATTACGCGTCGACGGATCAGGTCGAGGGCGCGATCGACATGCGCGAGCAAGGTGGTTGTTTCGCCATTACCGTCATGTTGGAAAAACGACAGGCGTTCTTCCAGCAGCGATGTGTCGCCTGTGATTTCGAGATACTGGGCGAGAGCGAGGATGGGCCAATAGACGATGTCGCCGTGCGAGTCACCGGCGCGGATGTTGTGATCGCGTTCGAAGAGCATGAACCACTGCGGCCAATCGCCGTCGGGGTTTTGTTGTTGGAAAACGCGGCATAGCAGGTCTCTAACAGGATCAAAGTGGCCCAACGACAGCAGTAGCTCGAGTGGTCCTTGGCAAATATCACGGGTTCCCCAGCCGCCGCCGGAGTATTGTTCGAGTCCGCGGGGTGAGAGGTAGTGGACAAGCGAGTTCTGAATGAACCATGGAAAGATTTTGGCAATGCGTTGTGCTGCCAATGCGGATGTTCCTGATCCGGCTGTGGTGATGGAGAGTGTATTGGAAATCGACTGCCAGAAGCCTGGTGACTGCGGGGCTTGGGAAGTCACCAGCTTTCCACGGATGGTCAGCACGGCACTTGTGGATGGAGCGGTTAGCAAACAAACGAAAGGTTCGTTGTGGGATAACTTGTCCGGATAGAGCAGTTCATCACCGCCGATCTCTTCAATCGTAGTCAGAGTATCGGGTTCAATGACGAAACAGCCATCGGGAAAGCGCCGTCCGACATCGCTGTCGGTCACGGCGCGGACGTGAACGGCATTGTCTACAGTTTCCCAAACAGCCTTTCCCGGGCGGAGTCCGTCATCGCCGTTCATGGCGATGTGATGGGAAATCAGGAAGCGAAGCGGAGGACCGGAGAGAACTTTAAGTGAGAGTCCGAGTTCGTGGTCGGTTTCTGAGGCGGTGGATGTCACTTCGATCGTGCCTCCGGCATGTTGGTAGATCCAGCGGCAGACATCGGCTTTCATTGAGAAGGCCGATGGGATTCCTAGTAAGCGCCATTCGCCATCGATCTCAACGAAGATGCGTTGGCCATGACTTAGGAACAGGCCGAGGTAGGTGTGGCACGTGGAAAGGAAGCGGTTGATGCTGACGTGTCCTTGCGTAACCATTGAGTGAAACACGCCGCTCATCCATGTGGTGGATGTTAGGGATGCTTCGTCGATCACAAGAGCACTGCCGCTGCGGAGGATGTGGCCGTGCGGGCGCAACACTTCCAGTTCCTTGGCTTTCAATACGACGTGCGTGCCGTCATGCGTGAAAAACGACAGGCATTTTCCATGGCCTGTTTCCTCATGTTGTGGGTTGTCATCGAAAAACCCGCGGGTTTCATTTTTTGTTAGATCCTTGGTTTCCAGCCATGGTGCGGTGGCGAACAACGAGGGTGCAGGTGATGAGTCCGGCACATCTTCCGGCCAGGACGGGCAGGTGGCTTCGGGAAGTGCGAGCACGGTATCGATCTTCGCGAGATCTGAGTCCGACGTCGCGTCGGGATGATAGTCTTCGAACCAAGTGAAAAACCCACGGGTCGATTTTTGTCCGGGTTTCAAATCGATGGCTTCATCCTGAATGCAGACCATCGAGTGTTCATGTTGCAAGCGGGCTCCGGGTAGTCCTTTGGACAAGGCGACGGATACTGTGCCCGCTCTGCTCGATAATGCGTGGAATTGAAGGGCATCGGTGGCGTAGGACACGGCCGATCCGAGACTGCCTATGATGGTCCATGGATAACGTCCTCCCATCGATAAGTTCTGGCGGGAGGCGATGGCGACTCCCTTTGCCGGATGGAAAAGCGGGGAGTGATCGATGTATTGGCTAACGTAGTATTCGTTGAGTCGTATCGCGCTGTAATGTGCGATGCCGATGTCTTGGGTGTGGATGAGATCGTAACGTGCGGATTCCGTGCCGGTGTTATTCAATTCCACATGCCAGAACCACGTATTGGCCTCTTTTGAAAGTATGAGTCGGATGCGGAAGGCGATGTTTCGCCATTGTCCTTGGCCGGTCATACCGCGATCGTCGAAGTGCCATGTGGCGGGGCTGCTCGGGCCGAGTAGAGGAATACTTTCGACAGTTTCACTGAGTTGGCGCAGGTGGATGTTGATCGGCCCGCCTTCCGCTTCGTTGCCGGGAAAAAGGTTGATGTTGATGTCGCCACATTCCATCCGTCGAATCGACCCATTGCTGTTGATCTGGAGCGAGAGGCCTACCGGATTGGATACCGAGAAGGGGAAGCTGGGTTTCATGGATGCGGGACTGGATTTTTACAAAAGTTGGTCGCTGCTGCAGCGCTCCGCTTGGTCGACAAACTCGCTCAAACGTGCCACCACGGAGGCGTAGGTGGATATCGCCTGAAACTGGGTGATGATCAGGGAGAATGCGCCAAGCAGAGTGGCGAAGGCCATTGCCGATTGGCCGATCACCCCGAACTCCACTTTGCCTTCGATGAACAGCGGGGCAATGATGAGGACAGGGATCAACTGGATCATGTAATTGTAGCCGGTGCTGAAGAAGTTGAGGTTGCGGTTGATTCCGATGATGCGGCGAAGGTTTGCAACGAGGCTCTCGATGCGCGCGTTAATTTTTTCCTTCACTTCGAGTTCGTTGCCTGAGGTGATGATTTGTTCACCATCCTTGTCGAGTTGGATGAGATCTGCGCGGAAATTCGCCTCGAAGTCGGCTTGCTGATAATTGTAGCGAATGAGCGGTTTTCCCAGCCAGATGGTGAAGACCGAGCCGCACAGTGCGTAGAGTATGGACACAAGCAAGAGCTTGGGACTGATGTTCCATAAGACACCGGAGAACGAAAAAATGGTCAGCGAAGCGTTGAGTATCATCAGCACAAACGAGAGTGTGGTCGTGGTCAGTTGCTTGACGTCCTCGGTCATGCGTTGGTCCGGATTGCTTATCTCGTTTTCAAACTTTGAGTGTTCGAACAGATGTCGTTCGATATAGACTTCGGTGATGCGGCGGGTGAGCCATTCGCGCCAGAGAAGTCCGAGGCGTTCTTCGGTGAAGCGGAATAAAACAGCCACCAGCGTGCATCCGCCGAAGACCGCAACAAACAGCCATGCACAATGGACGAATCCCGCAGAATTCTTATTTTCGATGGCCGTCATGAAATTTCGACCAACAAAGCTGTTGATAACGTTCATCACGTTCATACCGATCATCAGCACCAGCAGTCCCGCGAGCATGAGTCGCGCCCGACCACCAACATTGGATCGAATGAAATTGGTGATGGTACGTATCAAACGTATCAAGGTCTTCTTGTTGATGGCTCCCTTTTCCCCGTTCATTTGGTCGGCTTATGATTAAATCTTTTACGTTGGGAATCTCAACTGTGGAGAGAATACCCTCAGGCATTCTTTTTTGGAAAGGGGAAAAGGGAGGAAGTGATATTTTGACTCCTCTTCCGGAGTAAAAATTTCCACGTTGCTTTCAGGTTCGTTGTTGGCAGTCTTTCTTGATGTGTCATAGTTCGTCGAGATGAGCGCAGTTTTAACTGATACCAAAGAATTGGCTGCGTTGTTGCGCTTGTTGGACGATGAAACTCCGGAAGTGCGCTCGGTGGTGGTTGATAAACTCAGCCATGTGGGAGGGGATCTGAGTGAGATACTTCCTGATCTGGCAACGAATCTGAATTCCAAGGAACTCGGTATCCTGGAAGAAATCCTGCGCGCTGTGAGACGTAAGACGCTGAGAGAGGAATGGCTGACACCACGATTCGGTCCCGCGGCGCTTGAAGAGGATTGGGAACTGTTTGAAAGCCAGCTCCGTTTGATATCGGATTTTTTACACGACGGGATTTCGCTGCGCCAACCCCTTTCGGATGCCTTGGATTTGCTGACAGAAGAATTTTTAGCCATCTATCCCATCGGGGCTACAGAGAATGATTTGCGAATCTTCCTTTTTGAAGAGGGTAGGCTAGTTGGAAATCACAAGCATTACTATGATCCCAGAAACGGCGATCTGGCATGGTGCATTTCTTCAGGTATCTCAAATCCCATCGGCCTCGGTGTGATTTACATGCTGATCGGGCAACGGCTTGAGATGGATATACAGGGGATTTCCTTTCCAGGGCATTTTTTGTGCAGGATCATCGAAGATGGGGAACCCATTGTGGTGGATTGTTTCGATAGCGGGAAGTTGCACGCCCAACATGTATTGGTCGATCCCATGAACGAGCTAACACCCGAGCAGCGCTCGCATCTCAGGGAATCCGCAGATCTCGGAACGATTTTGATGAGAATACTCAACAACCTCATCGACGCCTTCAGGCGTGCAGACTACGAGGAAGACATGGAATTGATTATGGAAATGCGAGATTCCATGACGAACCAGAAATAGGTTTCTTATTGTTCATTTTTTCGGCGTTGAAGGTGGTTATCTATTCTGGGAGGGTTTTCATACATACGCACTGCCAATAGTGGCATCCCTGAGATCTAGAAGAAGTTCCTCTAGGCTAAAACGTCCGATTCAGTCATTCAAAATCAAGATATCCATACTACCTGTTTTACAATCTTTGTCGTGGCCGTGACAAAGATTGTGAATGTGGTTTCTTGAAGTATAATAAAATGCATGGAAAATTTTGATGTTCTTGGACAAACTGGCTTTTAATTTTGACCTCTGGTGCGGCTATCCTTACTTAGGTGGTGGTCATGAAATGTCCTCGATGTGTGCAGCAAATCCATAGAGCTGCAGCATCATGTCCTCATTGTGGGTTTTCGATAGCGGATGCGGACCAGTTATTTGGGAATGAGGAAATCAAGCTTCGCACTTTAACCGATGCTGCTGGAATTTTTCGTCGCCATGAACGCATCTTTCTAGAGGAAGCGATGGATAAAATCGCACATCGCTTTCCCCAGATTTTCGTTGCGATCTACACGGGCAGCCTGGGCGAGTCGGGACATTTGCGGCAATTCGGATTTTGGCTGTTGAATCGGGGCGTGTTTGAAGATGTGCCGGTGGAGAAGCCGAATGAAAACGGGATTCTGATTGTGATCGATCCCGATTCAAAAGCGGCGGGAATGACTCACGGATATTTGTTAGATCCGTATTTGGAGGAGCAGGATAGTTTCGATTGCCTCTCACGAGCTCATGCCTATTGGCTGGAAGGCCGATATGCGGAAGGTGCGCTACGCAGTCTCCGTGCGTTGGAACAGCTTTTGATCAAGCGTTGCCGGCAAGCATGTCGGGACACTGAGAAATATGAGCGCAGGTATGGAAAGGTTTCAGCGATGAAGGATGAGGTGAAGAAGCTTCGCAAACATGATTCCAAGCAGGCAACGAAGCGCAGGCAGTCAGATAGGGAGGTCAACCTGTGAAAACTTTCTGTTTCATATTCTTGTTAGGGATTCATGCCGTAATGGCGGCGCCGAAAAAAGAGGTGGTGAATGATGAGGTCAAAGAACAAGAGCTTTCATCGACAGAGGATAGTCCATTTCAGAAGATCGAGGCCGCATGGGTTGATAAGTATTTCGCGAAAAAGCCGACCCATTTTCTGATCGATCCACAGGGATTTGTTTCAAGTCAGCAGCGGAAAAACCTGGATAAGATTCTCAATAACCATGCCGCGGATTCGGCGATTGATTTGTATGTATGTATTTTCGGGCAGAATCAGAAGCTGCCGGCGGAAGGTAAGCACAATGATTTTGTGAAACGCCATTTTACCGATGGTAAACCGGTTGTGATTCTTTATTATTATTATGATCATCCCAATCGTACGGAGATGGTTTTGAGTCCTGTTTTATCGAAAGTTGTTTCGACTTCCGAGCAACAGCGATCGGTTCAAAGCTCATTGATGCGGGCGACGCGGGTCAATGGCTCATTTGAGCAGTTGGAGGAGTTTCTGATACAATTTTCAGTTCGCACTTATTGGATGGAACGGATGCTTGAGGAAAGCAAGATAGGAGCAGAGGTGGCGGTTGCCGTGGAAAAGCCGGAGGTGGCTCCGGTGTTGAAACAAAGTATGAATCCTTTGGAAATGATACCCGAGAAATACAGGCAGCCGGCGATGGAAGTCGGCATCGGTTTGGGATCATTCGTAATTTTGTGTGGCTTGTTTTATTGGATTAGATCCAGAGCTCGACATAAGTTTCCTGAATTCGAAGTCGAAGCTCGATTGGGAGGAAGCCATGCGGCTGGTATTGGAGCAGTTGTCAATTTCTCCAGCCCTGCGGTATCTCCAGCTCGGCAACGTGAACAAGTTCCTGAATACTTACGGCGTGCTTGATTTTTTAAAACTGGGATTGAACCTATTACCGTTAGAGGAGAGGGTTGTTGCCGATGAATGAACCCAACACATCGGTTGAAGCTTACGAGCCAGGCTCGGCGGTTAAACTGCCCGGCAAGCTCGGCGAAATGAGCCTCACGATGCAGGTGTTGACGCTGGCGATCTGGCCGTTGTTGGAGCAAGTCTTGGCGTTCTTTGTGGGGATGACGGATATCCTGATTGCGGGTCGGATGGCAAGCGGAGCGGAAAGGATTCCAATCATGGATGCGATGGCTCTCGGCGGATATGTCGCATGGTTTTTGTTCATTTTCCAAGGTGCGGTGGCGACGGGTGTGATGGCCTTGGTTTCGCGTGCGACGGGTGCTCGTGATTCGAAATTGGCGAGCCTTGGATTGGGGCAGGGTCTGTGGTTGGGTGCACTCGCAGGTTTTGCGGCGTTTTTGGTTTTACAAGCGGGCACAGATCTTTTGATCCATTGGATGGGACTTACCTCAGAGGCTGCAGTGCATGCGGGAAATTACATCCGTGTGCTCGCATGGTCCGGGCCAATTGCAGGTGCGACCTTCGCAGTAAATGCTGCGTTGCGCGGATCGGGCGATACAAAGACGCCGTTTATTTCGATGTTGGTGGTGAATGTTGTGAATGTTGTCACCAGTGTGCTTTTTGTGTTCGGACCAGAGCCTATTGGTGGAATGGGAGTTCAAGGCATTGCGTTAGGAACAGTAGTAGGTTGGATTGCTGGACTTGCGATGGTGGTGGGTCAGTTGGTGTTTCGGAAAAGCGAGGGTCTGCGCTGGAGTCGTGAGGCCTTGGTGTTTCATGCTGATACGATTCTACGCATCTGGCGGGTGGGAGTTCCGCAAGCCATTGAAGTTGCTGGGATGTGGTTGATTCATTCCTACGGATTGCGCGTGATTTCGAATCTCAATCAAGAAGGTGCGCTTGGTGCACACTTCATGGCGGTTCGGTTAGAATCGATGAGCTTTCTTCCTGGGTTTGCGATCGCTGCTGCGGCGGCTGCGCTGACCGGGCAATACCTCGGTGCGGGTTCCAAGGAAATGGCTGTAAAGGTGGTGCGTTTCGCATGGAAACTGGCCGCGAGTGTGATGTTTGTGATGGGGGTTTGCTTCGTGCTCGGACGTGAGGTATTGATTGGAATCCTAGCACCCGGAAGCGAATTGCACGTGACTTTGGCTGCGCCTTTGTTGGTGGTTTGTGCAATCACCCAACCGTTCTTTGCAACTTGCATCATGCTCAAAACAACCATGCGCGGTGCCGGTGCGACGCGTCTGGTCATGCGTTGGGCGTTTACTAGTATGCTCTTTTACCGGATCGTGGTGCTGTGGGTGCTATCGAGCTTCAATCTCATCTCTCTAACAGGTGTCTGGATTGTGCTGAGTCTCGATCTGTTCACGCAAGCCATCGTTTTCTCTAGACTGCATTTCAAAGGCCAATGGCTGGATACGAAGGTGTGAGAAAGAGTTAAGAGTTAAGAGTTAAGAGTGAATGGTGAATGGTGAATGGTGAATTCCGCTGGAATCATCATTGACTCAGCCTCGCTTCGTCCAAGGCAATACGGCTTTGCCTAATGTATAGCTGCTCGTAAAAATCGCTCTGCTTTCAATATTCACTCTTCATTATTCACTCTTCACTCCTGATCTTTCAGCAGATCAATAAAAAGTATCTCCACTTTGTTTCTCGCCCATGGGGTTTTTCTGAGAAATGTTAGAGTGGATTTGATTGATGGATCATTTGCGAAGCAGCGGATTTTGATTCGATCTGAGAGTTCGTCCCAACCGTATTCTTCGACGAGTCTGGTGACGATGGTCTCCAGGGTATAGCCGTGTAGGGGATCGTTGGGATGGGAATTCACGATTAAGGAAGTTCTCGGACTTTCAGATTCCGAAAACGGATAGGAGAGCCTTCAGATTCGAGGCAGAGATGGCCGGTATTAGGTGATGCGTTGTTGCCTCCCGAGACTTCAGTACCATTGACCCAAAGCCGGATTTCACCATTGATCGCACGGATGTAATAATGATTCCACTGGCCGGAGGGTTTGGTGGTTTCCGCGGTGGGAAAACTTCTTGTTCCATCGGGTGAGATGGGTGGAAATGGCTTTAGCTTGGCTTTGCCAACTAGGAAAACATCGCCGTGACAGGTGAACCAATCAGCTTTCTTTTTGGTGCTTTTCTCGTATTCGGATTTGAATTCGAGATCGAGCACCTGGACTTCGATACCTTCTTTTGGGAGGCCTGGGCCTTTCAGTTCATCGAGGCATGCTTTGCTGGTCCATACGAAGATCCCCGAATTGCCAGCCGGTTTCTCATGCATCCATTCAACGACCAGTTCGAAGTTGGTAAAGGTTTTGTCGGTGCGGATAACGCTGACGGGTTTTCCTGTGCAAGCGATTTCCGCCTTCGCGTCATCAAAGGTCCAGGTATCCGGAGCGCTGTTTACAGCGACGAAATCCGCCTTCTGTAAAGCGCGCCAACCGACCTCGTTGCCGGTGATTTTTGGAAAGAGTTCTTCCGCCAAGAGATGGTTGGAACCTTGGATAAGGATGGCGGCTAGGAGTAGGTTTTTAGTGATCATGGGATAAACGTTAGGTTATGATTCTGTGATTGCGAGGAATTCTTCAATTTCACGTGATGGATCGTTCGAGCGCATGAGGGTTTCGCCGATCAACAAGGCGTTGGCTCCCGCACGGAGGGCGCGGAGGGCGTCGTCTTGGGTCTTGATGCCGCTCTCGGAAACGAGGATCACATCGTCGGGAACTTCTTCCGCCAATCTTTCGGTGGTCGCCATATCAACCTCAAAGGTTTTCAGGTTCCGGTTGTTGATGCCGATGAGATCAGCACCTAGCTCCAGGGCCCGTTCCATTTCCGGTAGATCATGGACCTCGACCAAAACATCAAGTTGGAAAGATTTCGCCTCATCGTAGAGGTGTCTCAGCAACGCATCATCAAGTGCCGCTACGATAAGCAGGATCGCATCGGCCCCAGCGATTACGGCTTCGTGGATCTGCGTCTCGTGGATGGTGAAATCTTTCCGCAACAAGGGGATGGGTGAAAACTCGGAGATTTTCGAGAGGTAACCCAGGGAACCTTGGAAATATTTTTCATCAGTCAGGACAGAAAGGCAGGACGCACCACCCTCGATATAGAGCCCAGCTTGGCGGATGGGGTCGAAATTTGGGTCGATCAACCCAACGGATGGAGATGCTTTCTTTATCTCTGCGATGAGTGCGAGGTGGCCTGGCCCGCGATCCAAGGCGGCGCGGAAACCACGAAATTCATTTCTTTGCAGGGCAGCGGCACGCAGGTGAGCTGCCCGGGGAAGCAGGGCTTCGACCTCTAAATGCTTGGTGGCGATGATTTGTGCGAGTTTGTCAGACATAAAACGGGCTAGGTATGGGTAGAGCCGTCTTAGCCTATAACGAAGAAAATTTTTTCATAATTTCACTAAAATTCTCTTGATCGCTAACGGAGGAAGGGTAACAACTCCGCACGCGTACAGCGACGCGGGCGTAGCTCAGTGGTAGAGCGCCACCTTGCCAAGGTGGATGTCGTGAGTTCGAATCTCATCGCCCGCTCCATTTTATACTAAACCCCCGTTCCAAAGGAATGTGGGGTTTTTCGTTGAAGGAGCTGTGATGAAAGGCGAATAGTTGGCTTGAATTTCTGCCGCAGGCTTTCGGACTGCTGCGATTCTTCGCAGCTTTTAGATGTGGATTGATCCAGTGTCACACCGGTATTACCGAATAACTCTCTAGTTTAACTCGGAGAAAGAGCTGGGAATCATCCCAGCAGTCCAAAGCGCCTTTGGCGCGTCAGGACACGGACAAGACTTTTGCATTGCTTAGGAATTCGCATCGGATGAATCTCCTGGCATATGTATTTATGGTCGAAACTGGCAGGCGAAAAATGGATTGATGCGTGGGAAGAGCGCTTCTCGGGAAATCCGAATTTTGTCATGGAATACATCAAAGGCGGGAAATCCGTGCGTTTGCAGGTTTATTGCCAGAATGAAAAGGAGGCAAATGGGATCAAAAAGCAGTTCGGTGGGTCGATCCGTAAGGTAAAAGATGCGGAATGGAACAGAGGTCCCGATTTGCCAAAACCGCTCAAAATCCGCGACGTGTTTCTGGTTTCTGCCGAGTCCGATCCGAAAAAGATCAAGGAGCTGGGTCGTCAACATCCCAAGCGTGAACTAATCGTCATCCCTCCGGAAATGGCTTTCGGCACCGGCGATCACGCCACAACCTCCACCTGTCTCCGGTTTCTCGTCGATATCGCAACTGAGCGAAAAGACCAATCATGGAGTGTTGCTGATCTGGGGACCGGAACCGGCTTGCTAGCGATCGCTGCGAGAAAGCTTGGCGCCACGGAAGTCTGGGGCTGTGATTTTGATCCCTTCGCCGTCAACGTCGCGAAACGAAATGCCATTCGCAACAGCACCCCGGAGATTGTTATGAAAGATCAGGACGTCTTGAAATGGAAGCCCCGCAAGAGCGGCTACAACGTCGTCGCCGCAAACCTCTTTTCAACCGTCCTCATCGAGGCATGGCCTGTGATTGCGAAATCCCTCGCAAAAGGTGGTGATCTGGTTGTCTCAGGAATTCTAGCGACTCAAGCATGGGATGTCTTCGAGGCAGCAGCAAAAAGCGGACTCGGATTTTCTAAAATCGTCAAAAAAGGCAAATGGGTGACTGCGAGGGGCGGATGGTTTGATGATCTTGTGAAAAATTCTAAATCCTAAATTTTAAATTTTTCCTACTTTTGAACAATAACAAATACACCCTTCTTATTTCCAACGATCACATCGGGTTTCTTATCTCCATTGATATCCTTCGCCATGACTTGGCAGCCGATGCCGCTGTTGTCGTCGATGATCTCTGCGGTGTAGGTGGCTTTGCCTTCTTTACGTGTTAGAAGGAAAGCGTAGATGACTGGAGCTTGTGAGGGTTCGATGTCGCCGGTTGGGCCGTGAGCCCAGAAGCGTTTTCCAGTGATGATATCCAATGTGCCATCGCCATTGATATCTGTGAGATCGATGGCGTGGGGTTGGGTGAATGCGATTCCGGTGGAACCTTTTTCTTTATCGGTATCGATGAGGTGATGTTGTTTCCATGATCCATCCGCGTTTTGTTCATACCAGCAGACACCATAGCCATGGGCGTCTATTGATGTGATGATATCGGTTCTGCCATCGCCGTTGACATCGTAGCCGAACATTTGTGCGCCGCCTTTGTCCGAGAAAGGAGTAGCGTGAAATTTCCATGGTGCTGCTCCGTCCCAATTGGCGGGTTGTTCCCACCAACCGCGTTTTTCTAAAACATCCATACGACCATCCGAGTTGATATCTCCATAGCCAATGCCGTGAGTGAAACGTTGGTAGGCTTTTTTGTCCTCAGGTGAGATCGCATACCATTTCCAAGCTGCGGTTGGATTCGCAGGATCGAAGGTTGCGTAGCCAATCTTGCCACCAGACATGCAGAGAAGATCGGGTTTTTTGTCGCCATTGATATCAGTCAACATGGGCGATTCGTTATCGGTAGAGGCAAGCGCGATGTGGCGTGGCCAATCGCCACCTTTTTCACCTGGGTTTTCATACCAAAAGGTTTCTTTACCGGGGAAACCGATCACCAGGTAGTCGGGTTTGCCATCGCTATTGAAATCGTGGGTGTAGGAGAGGAAATTATCCGAATAGGCGTTCTTGCCGCTGAGTTCGCCTTCGAAGCCAGGAATCTCCGTTTGATCGGCCGCCTTGAAGGATTTGGTAGCAGAATGGATGCTGTGTTGGTTTTTGAAATCAGGTCCTTCATACCAATAAGGGCCAGAGAGTATATCGGTTTTGCCATCGCCATTCACATCGGCGGCGCAAGCGCCTTCTGCCCAGAAGTAGCGGCTGATTTTATGAGCTTCCCATTTTCCTGTTGGAGTTGGTGGTTTTGTAGAGACGACCACAGCAGTGGTTCCGGCAGCGAGAAGAGGAAGGATGAGGCTTTTCATAGGGATATTACGTGGGTGTAGAGTGGAGTTTTACTTAGATATGGTTTTTTTAACCACGAATTTCACGAATGGGCACGAATATTTAAGAAATTAATGAGAATCTTGAAATCACAAAGTCAGCTTTTGGGACAGTTTAACGATTTAACGAAGTATTTTTCTCATTCGTGTTATCCGTGAAATTCGAGGTTAAAAATCCACAACCTCAATGAGTTATTTCATGCGCAGAAATTCAGAAAATCCGCGCTATATGCAAACTTGCTTATGGGGTCGGTGACGCTCATGATATAGAAAATATAACTTAGGATTCTTATGGCACTCGATAAACTCACTCAGAAACTTCAGGAAGCCTTGCAAAGCGCACAGGGATTTGCCTCGAAATCGTCGCATCCAGAACTTCGCAGCACGCATGTGTTATTAGCATTATTAATGCAGGAGGGAGGAATTACGGTTCCTATCCTGCAAAAGGCGGGTGTGGATGTGATTGCCTTTAAAGCTTCCGTGGCCGCGGCATTAGCTAAGGAGGTCAGTGTGCAGGGGGCTTCGACCCAACCGCAAATCAGCGCGGGGCTGCGTGCAACTCTTGAAGATGCCGATGAAGTTCGTAAAAAAATGGGGGATGATTTTCTCTCGGTGGAGCATTTTCTGTTGGGATCTCTGAAAGGGGATTCACCTGCTGGCAAGTTGTTGAAAGAAGCAGGCTTCGATGCGAAAAAAGCGGAGGCCGCGATCAAAGACGTGCGTGGCTCACAAAAAGTGACCGATGCCGATCCCGAGGGCAAATATCAAACTCTGGAAAAATACGGAACCGATCTAACAGCTCGTGCGCGAGCAGGGAAAATAGATCCTGTGATCGGACGCGATCATGAAATTCGGCGAGTGTTGCAGGTGCTATCGCGTCGGACCAAAAACAATCCGGTGCTGATTGGTGAACCGGGTGTAGGCAAGACCGCAATCGTTGAAGGTCTAGCACGACGCATTGTTTCCGGTGATGTGCCGGATTCGATGAAGGACAAAAAAGTCATCTCGATGGATATAGGATCGATGTTGGCTGGTGCGAAATTTCGTGGCGAATTTGAAGAGCGCTTGAAAGCCTTTTTGAAAGAGGTCACGGATGCGGAAGGTAAAATCATTTTGTTCATCGATGAGCTGCACACCATCGTCGGTGCCGGTGCGGCAGAAGGCGCTGCCGATGCTTCCAATATGCTCAAACCCCAACTCGCACGCGGAGAACTCCATGCTATTGGAGCAACGACTCTCGACGAATACCGGAAACACATCGAAAAAGATGCCGCGCTTGAGCGGAGATTCCAGCCAGTCATGGTCGGGGAGCCATCGGTGGAAGACACGATTGCGATCCTGCGGGGTTTGAAAGAACGCTACGAGCTACACCACGGCGTGCGCATTCAAGACGGTGCCATCGTTGCGGCGGCGATGTTATCGGATCGGTATATATCGGATCGCTTCCTCCCGGACAAAGCAGTGGATTTGATCGATGAAGCTTCGTCACGTTTGAAAATCGAATTGGATTCCATGCCAACGGAGATCGATGTGCTAGAACGCCAGATCATGCAGTTGGAGATGGAGAAGAAAGCGTTGGAGAAAGAGACCGACAAAGCATCCGCTGCTCGTTTGGACAAGGTCAAGGAGGAGCAGGCAAATCTCAAAGAGCAGTCATCCGGAATGATGGCTCAATGGCGCAATGAAAAACAGATCATCGATCAAGTCCGTATCGCTCAGGAGAAGATCGACTCGCTCAAGACGGATGTCGAGAGAGCTCAAAGGATCGGCGATCTAACCCGTGCTTCACAAGTAACATATGGCGATTTGCCAGAAGCTCACAAACAACTTGAACAAGCCCAAAACGAATTGGCCACGCTTCAGAAAAACGGTGCGATGTTGAAAGAGGAAGTGACGGAAGAGGATATCGCGCGGGTCGTTTCATCATGGACGGGAATTCCGGTGAACCGTTTGCAAGAAGGCGAAAAACAAAAACTGGTCTCAATGGAAGCGCGTCTGGGTGATCGGGTGGTCGGTCAGAAAAAAGCAATTGGTGCTGTGGCCAATGCGGTGCGTCGGGCCCGTGCCGGACTGCAGGATGAAAACCGGCCCATTGGCTCGTTCCTTTTTCTCGGACCAACCGGTGTTGGTAAAACCGAGCTCTCTAAAGCTCTGGCCGAGTTTCTGTTTGATGATGAAGGCGCGATGGTCCGGATTGATATGTCCGAGTATATGGAGAAACACAGCGTGTCCCGTTTGATCGGCGCTCCTCCGGGTTATGTTGGTTATGAGGAAGGCGGACAACTCTCCGAACATGTCAGAAGAAAGCCTTATTCGGTGGTGCTCTTCGATGAAATCGAAAAAGCGCATCCGGATGTTTTCAATGTGCTTCTTCAGGTGCTGGATGACGGTCGGATCACAGACGGGCAGGGGAGGACGGTCGATTTCCGCAATACGGTTTTGATCATGACGTCAAACATCGGATCACAATTCATTCTCGGTGAAACCAATGTCGAACAACGCGAAGCTGCAGTCATGGAGGCCCTGCGCGGTCACTTCAGGCCGGAGTTCCTGAACCGGATCGACGAGACTGTGATCTTCGATCGTTTGAACCGTGAAGATCTAACAACGATCGTCGATCTCCAGCTTGACCGTGTTCGCAAGCGCCTTGCAAAACAAGGTCTCGGCCTTGATCTAACAGAAGAGACCAAAGAGTTTGTCGGTAACCAGGGTTACGATCCGGTTTACGGTGCGCGTCCTTTGAAGCGCGCAATCCAACATCATCTCCTTGATCCGCTGAGCTTGGAAGTTCTCGAAGGCAAGTTCATTGACGGCGATGTGATCAAAGGTCGGATCAGCGGCGGGAAAGTCGTGTTTACGAAGTAGGATGTTCACCTGACAGGAATCTGTTGGCTGTTTCCGGGAAGCGTTCTTTGATCGTAAGCGTCCTACGAAGTGCCTCTAGTCATAAACGTCATAAGCGTATCACCTATGACGCTTATGACTACGACAGAAGAAACCACCGCACTTGGTGAACTACTTAAGATGGATGTGCTTGGGCGTGT
>JBILAN010000081.1:0-11531 GCA_044354135.1 Luteolibacter sp. | reverse complement strand
GCAGCTCATGCAGCGAGGCAGCAAGACCTAAGTAAGAATCAAGACCCTAACAAGGCGCGGATAGCGACGGCGAGGAAGCAGTCTGATAAAATCGGGCAACAAGCCGCCGCGCCATCACTCTGACGTTGGGCAAGAAAATCAGCATTGATTGCAAAGCATCCAGACGCTACACTACCCTCATGAACGAAACCGTAGCATCGCTAGAAAATGCCGTGGAACAATTGGGTCGCGATGACTTGGCTGTCTTCCGCGAATGGTTCTCATCGTTCGAGGCCGCCGAGTGGGATGCGCAGATTGAGCGCGACATTTCCGCTGGGAAGCTCGATAAGCTCGCCGCTGAGGGAATCGAGGAATTTGTGGCTGGAAGAACCCGTAGCCTCTGAAGCCATTGATCCATCACGCTACCAAGAAGTTTTGGAACGCCTACGATAAGCTACCTTTGCGCGTCCAAAGTGTCGCGGACGAGAATTTCCAGCTTTTGAAGGCTGACCCGTTTCACCCCTCGCTACACTTCAAGAAGGTTGGCAGGTATTGGTCTGTTCGTGCAGGTATCCAGTATCGTGCTCTGGGAGTGCGCCATGAAGGTGCTATGATATGGTTGTGGATCGGGTCTCACTCTGAATACGACAAGCTCATCTCAGAATGAAGACAGCCCAACAAGACGTGACGTACCAACCGGCCACAAACTTTCCAATCTCATTTCAACATCAATTCAAACGCGCCGGTGGGCGCACATTTAACGTTGGGCTAAAAACCATTAAAACCATAATATGAATCTCCAATACGAACGAAGAGAAATTCCAGTAACAGCATTCGTGTCAGTTTTCTCTTTCTCGCTACGGTTAGTGCAAGAGCGGAGAAGAACTACGTAGAATTATCACACAACACGCAATGGACTTTTATCTGGAGTGCAATTATTTTAGCTGCTGGAATCATTGTGGCAGCCGCGATCTTGAGACTGCCGAAGTAGAATGAGTTAAATAGACACTCCTAGCTCCATTCTGAATCCTACAAATCGGAATCGTTGAACAAGCCATTACGCTAGATTTATCGCTTAGTAAAAAAATCTAAGGATCCTGAAATCCATGTGTCTAATAAGAGTAATGAAAACCATACTTACCTTATCGGCAGTCGTTTTGATCGGTCTGATTAGCAGCGCAAATGCGACTAAAATTGCCAGCCCAAGAGATCAAGTGGTGAAATCCCCCAATGGACAATACCACCTCCAGATCAAAGCCAAGGATGGCCTGCACGAAATACGGGAGGGAGACAAAGTTCTCTGGTCATTCAATAGAGAGGTCTGGCATGACAAATATTTTGTCTCAAACGATGGGAAATACGTTCTGTGGGTTTCCTGGGATTCTGTGAAAGTGGACGACGTAAAGACACAGGCGCTGGTGGCATACTCCAGTGAAGGCGTGGCTTTGAAAAGGACGTATGCAGAGTTAGGCACTCCTAGGCCCTACCATGAAGGCGAGGTCGGTCCAATTGGTGACTTCTGGCGGATTTGGCGAGGAGAAAATATCACGCGGAAAGAAGAAGTGATTTCAATCGCAGTAGAGGGACGCGATAAGCCCTTCGAGATCGATTTATCCAAGATAGACGAATTGCGGAAAGTCGAAAAAGCCGGTGCGGAGCAACCCACCGCCAAGCCCGCGGCTAAGCCGTAGAGTGGCGGCAAACCTTAATGTGAAGCGAATGGACGCTCTCGACAACGGAACGTCAAACCGATATAGCAACCCAGTCGACATCCAAAGTATTGTCTATAGAGCGTGCAACTGCTGATGTTTCGGTCATTTTGGCATCTTTCAGGCGGTCCAGATTTCCCCTTTCCAAAGATTCTCCTTGACCCATCCCTTTGGGAAGCCTAAATCCGCCGCCCGTTTCTCAACCAAACACTTTCAAATTATGGCCAACGCACAAGTCATCCTCAAAGAAAAAATCGCCGGTCTCGGTTCCGAAGCCGATGTCGTTAAAGTCCGCGCTGGCTACGCCCGCAACTACCTTGTGCCACAAGGCAAGGCATACGAGGCGACCAAAGCGAACCTCCGCCACGTCGAAGCCCTGAAAGCCAACCGCGCTAAGCGTGAAGCCGAAGAACTCGTTCTCGCCCAAGAGCTCGCGACCAAGATTTCAAAACTCAAGCCATCCTTCACCCTCTCCACCGGTCAAGGTGGCAAAGCTTTCGGATCGGTCACCAACATGGACATCCACAAAGAGCTCGAAGCGGCCGGCATCGTCATCGATCGCCACGCGATCCAACTCGACAAGCCGATCAAAAAATCCGGCAAAACCGTGGTTGAGATCAAACTCAACGCCCAAGTCACCGCCGAGCTCACCATCACCGTTGATGCTGGCGATGTGAAAGACGAAGACTGAAATTAGGTTTTCTCGAATAGAAATTTCAAAAACCGGTTCCGATTTCGGGACCGGTTTTTTTGTTTGAGGAGGAAGAGTTTTTTAACCACGAAAAACACGAATGACACGAAAGGATGAGGTGGTTAGACAGGAAAATGAAGAAATTAAACCACGGATTGCACGGAGTACACGGAATGGTCGCTCCCGCACTTTTTGGTCAACTTCTATTCTTATTCATATTCTTCACTCCGTGTATTCCGTGCAATCCGTGGTTAAACCCATATCAACCTCAGTTATTCGCGAACGAGATTCAGGGTTCGACTTATGAAATCTTTGGTGGCAGATTCCCCGAACACGCCGTGAAATTTTCCATCATCATCATTTTACTTGCAGGTTCCATGCTAAGCATGGGCCGCCAGATCGAGCGGATTTGGACGGACGATCAGGGCCGGAACACCAAAGCCCTGCTGCTGCGGGTGGAAAACGGCAACGCGATCTTGCAATTGCCGAGCGGTAAAGAATCCCCGTTTCCTATCGCCAAGCTTTCCAAGGACGATCAGTTGTGGATTCAAAACTACAGCCAAGATCCACCCAAAGGCGCTCCCGCATCTACGGAGGACGATAAACTCAATTTTGAAGATGCGTGGCCAGATCAGGTAAAATTCAAGGGCGATCCTGAGATCGTCACGGTCAAGGAAGACAAGGACAGCAAACAGTTCGTCTACGAATCCGCGAACTACCGCTACAACTGCGATGTAAGGCTCGGAGCATCCGTGGTGAAAGGTTTCGCCGTTTTATTTGAGACCACGCATCAATTTGTTAGAGAATTACCTCTCTCTGTGAATGGCGGTGCGAAGAAGGATGGAAAATATGAGATCTTTCTTTTTGAAAATGCCAATGATTATAACTCCGCTGGAGGACCTCCCGGCAGTGCGGGTGTTTACATCGGCGGAAAAAATATCGTCATGGTTCCGTTAACGAGTCTGGGAGTGAAAAAGGCAGGAACCGGTTATGTGATGGATAGGGAAAAATCTTCTAAAACCCTGCCACATGAATTGGTGCATCAACTGACTCCACATCCTTACTATGCGGAGGGTTCGATGGGATGGTTTACCGAAGGTCTTGCGGAATATGTGGCGGTCACGCCGTATTTCAGTAGCGGCATGTTCAACGTCAAAGGCAACGCGAAATCGATTGTCGAATACGCCACGGCGTATGGCAAAGACGGCACCGGAGGACGCGGGTTGGGAGAGAAAATCAATCTCGGTCCGCTGAAAAATTTCATGCTTCAGTCATACACCAGCTTCACTGGAAACGCCCAGGTCAACTATGGCTGCGGCATGTTGATCACGAATTATTTCTTTCACATGGATCGCGACAAAGACGGCGCGAGAATCAAAAAATTCCTCAAAGCGCTTCGTGAAGGCAAGCAAGGAGAAGCGGCTCTCGAAGTTTTGTTAGACGGTCAAACATGGTTGGAACTGGAAAAGGACATCGCCAAAGCCTATACAAGCAAAGGCGTCAAATTCACTTTCACGGAATAGGCACGATGTCGGAGCTTCCAACGATTGCCAAACAACCCGCACTACCCGCCTTGCCGGGACTGTCTCCGCAAGAACTCTCCGATTGGCTCTCTGCTAACGATGAGCCTGCGTTCCGCGCCAAACAAATCCTCGATTGGGTTTGGAAAAAAAAGGTCACTTCATTCGAGCAAATGACCAACCTCTCCGCCGGGCTGCGGGAAAAACTCGCGGCGTCATTCCGCATCACCGCCCTCACCCACGCAAAAACCCAAGGCAGCGAGGACACCACCCGCAAGTTTCTCTTCAAACTTCACGACGGTCGTTACATCGAATCGGTTTTGATCCCCGCGAACCCCGCGCTCTACGGTGAGAAATCGGATCGACGCACGCTCTGCGTTTCCTCACAGGTCGGCTGCGCTTATGGATGTAAATTCTGCGCATCGGGCTTGGCGGGTTACACGCGCAACCTCGACGCCTCGGAGATCGCGGGACAAGTCCTTGCCGCCGAACAAATCTCCGGCGAGCGCGTGGACAACCTGGTGTTCATGGGCATGGGCGAACCCATGGCGAATTTCAACAACCTCATGGCCGCGATCGCATTGATCACCGGACCCGAAACCCTGCACCTCGGCGCGCGACACCTGACCATTTCCACCTCCGGCCTCGCTCCGCAAATCCGCAAGCTTGCCGATCATCCCCAGCAGATCCGACTCGCCATCTCCTTCCACGGCGCCACCGATGAAGTCCGCAACAAGATCATGCCGGTGAACAAAAAATACCCGGTGGCGGAATTGTTAGACGCGCTCGCACATTGGAACTCCACCAAAAAACAAAAGCTCACGCTGGAGTATATCCTCATCAAAGGCGTCAACGACGACCTCGAACAAGCCGCCATCCTCGCCCGCCACGCCCGCAACATTTCCGCCAAGGTGAACCTGATTCCTTACAACACCGTCGAAGGCCTCGAGTGGGAACGCCCCGCCCTCTCCCACTGCCGCGCGTTCCAAGACGTTCTCAAACAAGCCGGAGTCACCGCCACCCTGCGAATCGAAAAAGGCCACGATATCGATGCCGCCTGTGGACAACTTAGGCTCAAACAGGAAACGGCTGAAGGGATTGTATAGGAGAGCAGGTCTGCGACCGGCTGCATCACAAAGAGATCTCGCGCAAAACCTTATGAGCGTTAGCGATATTAGATTAAAGCGAAGCTCTGACCGTTTGGACGGAGTTTACGTAGTCAAAGCCGCTAAGACGCAGAGGAAGAGTAATAATATCAACCACCCTATTTCAACATATCAACCATAGCTCTGCGCCCCTTTGCGACCTCTGCGCCTCCGCGGTGAAAAATTGAAACCCTACCACTGTGTGACAGTGCATTGACAGGACTCGGCAGATTGCAGAGGGTGCGCGCAGTAATGATTTTCAAAAGTATCTGCAGGGACGTCGGGATAGGAGCAAATTCGTATGTGCTGGATGCCGATGGGGTGAGGGTGGTTCTCGATGCGGGGATGCATCCGAAAGAAGAGGGAGTAACAGCAAAGCCGCGTTACGAAATGATCGAAGACGATACCGCGGACGCGATCATAGTGACCCATTCGCACTTGGATCACGTCGGAACCCTGCCGGTTTGCATGGAACATCAGCAACGCGCGAAAGTGTTTCTCACACCCGAAGCCGCCGAGCTCACCTGCGCGATGCTGCACAACTCGGTGAACGTCATGGAAAGCAAACGCACCGAGTTGGGCATTTCCGAATACCCGTTTTTCACCCATGGCCAAATCGATCGGATGAAAGGCATATTCGAACGCCGCAGTGTGGAGCGGAAATTCAATGTCGATGAAGCCGGAAAACTCAAAGCGGAATTTTTCGATGCGGGACACATCCTCGGTTCGGTCGGCGTGATGTTCGAAGCGGAAGGGAAAAAGGTTTTCTACACGGGCGATGTGAATTTCGAAGACAGCACCCTGCAAAAAGGCGCGGTGTTTCCCGAGGAAAAGGTCGACGCATTGATCATCGAGACCACCCGCGGTGAACATTCACGTCGGGAAAACTACACCCGGCGCGAGGAAGAAAACGAATTCGCCGAGGCGATCCAACGGGTCATCAAACGTGGCGGATCCGTTTTGATTCCGGTGTTCGCGATGGGAAAAACCCAGGAGGTCCTGGCGATGCTCCAGCGCTTCAAGGAAGAAGGAATCATCCATGAGAAAGTGCCGGTCTACATCGGCGGCCTGAGCACCAAGATGACCACGATCTATGACAAGTTTTCCGATGTCTCGCGCCGGAATCGCCGTGGTTTCAAATTCCTCAACGACATGGAACTCGCCGGAGGCAGCAAAAAACGGGTCGGCCCCATCCCTTTCAACAACGGTTGCATCTACGCCCTCTCCAGCGGGATGATGAGCGAGAAAACCGTTTCTAACAATTTCGCCAGACAAGGCGTTCTGGAAAACAAAAAGCACGGCCTGTTCTTCGTCGGCTACGCGGATTCGGAAACTCCCGGAGGAAAAATCCGCGCTGCGAAACCCGGCGACATGATCGAGCTAGATCCCGCCTACCCTCCCGTCAAACTCAACTGCGAGGTGCGAATCTTTGATTTCTCCGGTCACTCCACCCGTGAAGCCATTGCCGACTTCGCGGTGCGCATGAAGCCAAAGAAAATTTTCCTCGTACACGGAGATGAAGGCGCGATGTCGTGGTTCAAGGAGGAATTGGAAAATAGATTGCCAGGCACTGAGGTGATTATTCCTGAGCCCGGGGTGGAGTTTGATATTTAGACCTTATGGATTTCTATCAAATCTAAATGCAGCAGTCATAGTTTCTCATGAATCTACAGGAAAGGTAATCCCATGGCACTTCACTTGATCGGTATTAGCATTGAAACTGAAAATCCAGATTTCGCGCCGCGTTCCACTCATGATCGCGAGTGACGCAGTCAAAACTTTCCACTTCTTTTTTTCCGGATGAAAGTAGCTGTATCGGAACGGTACACTGGTCGCTTCGATATAAGCTTCGCCATCAAAGATTTTAGAGTCGCCCGGTTTGAGAGGGATTTTTGATTCAGCGATTTCAATGGCCACGTTTACATTAGTCAGGTTGATATACAAACAATCTCCTCCCTTGAAATCCGTTAAGCCTTGCACCTTCGATGTGAAAACCCTTCCCTCTGCCGCCTTATTAAGCACAGGAACCAATATAATGAGAGCCTGATCCATTTTTTCGGGGACCATCGCCTCAGCTAACGTTTGATACAGGGTTTTCTCGGGATTTTTGGGATCTGGTATTTCACGCACAAGACGAATGATACCGTCAGATGGGATCTTAATTGGTCCGGTTGCCATGCGGTTAGAGAGTGTAACCGATTGAATGTCTCTCCCAATCATGATCTTGACGGGATTTTCAAGTCCCTCAGGAATTCCAGTTTGAATCAACCAAGCCTTACGACCGGTTATTTTTCCCGATTCTTTATCATCAATATCCTGCCCCATGGCCAGCATACATGAGCTCAAAATCATCCAGAAGTAAAACCAGGCGAAAAAATTCATAACTATTGATCTCAAAATTTAGATTTCGGTTGTATTCAACCAGCGGAAGCTCTTGATCTGCAGTTTTCGGCCAAACCTGAGATTGGTAGCGGTCAATTGGTTATTGTCACTAAAGACTCCATTGGCGCTCATCACGCGAGCGGGAACTGACTCTTCATTCGTCGGATCGCAATACTCCGGTATACGTTGGACTATCGCCTCGCACCAGGCCCTTGCCAGCACCTTACCTGATCCATCTAGCTTCTCACCATATGCTCGAATCAAGAAAGTATCGTCACGCACCGATAGCGTGTTAGCAATAGGCTTGAGGATATCTGACTGAATCACATATCCAGGGATTCCGGCAAAACGCGAACCCACTGCCGCCTCTGGAGTTTTATAACTGTTTGTTCCCAAGTCGATTGTCTTAATCATGTGATCAGAATCTTCCTTGAAACGGTAATTAATGGACTGAGGATCGGGACTCTTGTCGTCATAGTCGATCGCACACTGCAAGGCACCCATTGTGCCAAGGTCATCGTTAGAAAGTCGACGGTTGATAAACTCAGAGAAATTGAGAAACGGCCCACGCTGCTTGACTTGCTTTACACACTCCTCAGCAAGCTTGCGCAATTGTTTATCATCGAGAAAGCGGACACCCGACCAACCGGGCCAGCCGTCAGGAGAAGTCACACCAGATGCAGGATCTTCCACCTCCTCGTTCGAGACTTCCGTTTCAAAGCGGGAAATCGCGATCCTTTTCCCGCTTGGTAGCTCAATTTTTTGGAGTGCTCCGTTACCATCTCGATAGACCAATCGGCGTTCGCGTATACCAGCGAAAAGCGCTTGCCAGGCGGCGACGGAGGTACTGTTGACGTTGAACATCCCATCCACAATCAAATATTTAGCCGCCTTCAGATAGCCGGTGGCAGCTTGTAGTTCGGCCTTAGCTTCGGCAGCAGTATGCCCAGCGGGATTAAAATGATAGCGGGAGTTCGCTGCCCCCCCGTTCGCAACCAAGGAGTCGAAATTTTCACTAAGGCTATTAGCTGCGGTCGCACCGGGACGAGTCTGATCCGCAAGCGAGGAGACGAAGTAATCATCCCACAGCGCATCGTTGAGCAAGAAGACATGATCCCAATAATCATTGAAAATCATGTTGTCGTTTTCTTGAAATACATGAGCTGGGTTATTGGGATCCATCTGGCTCCGCCACACAGGATCCTGGCTCTTGGAATTATCTAAATACTGGTAGACGTCATTGCGTGACAGCACCGGATGCATGAAGGAATTACCGATGCCCGGGCCAGTGACTCCGCTCTGGTAGGCGATGGCTTTGGTTTCCGCACAATAAAGTGACGCCTCAATAGTGCTCGCTCCTAGTCCATTCAATGTACCCATTCTCAGCTTGGGATTCAATTTGGAGGCATCTGCCCAACCAGAGTTGATTCTCATTCCTGAAAACCCGGCCAAGCTGCCGACAGGGGCTGTGGGCAGCTCCGCCGCTGGCACGTTGCCCACCCGCTCAGCAGCATTCGACCCCGAGCCGAGCGCAGCTCTTGAGGTGTCGCGAAAAGGATCTACGAGAGCGACTGCCTCACCCAAGTTCGACAGGGGTCCGAAATTCATGATATAGGGATTATCCATTCGCTGTGTGTGGGCGATGGATGTGTTCTCTGATATGTACATACTGCTGCCTGTGTAGAACGGAGGAGCCTGTATCCAGTTGCGACTGCGCCAATCCTGCCTCCAGTTGTTAGGCGCTGGATTCGAGGCCGCAATGCTGTCGTGACTGAATGGTGACGCCCCCTTAATTACCAATTGGGCATAGGCAATGGGCTGTGGAATACCGTCGAAGACCCATCTCTCGATGTTTTGAGGCACACCCGCGATACCACCTACTGCATCCGGGGTCGGTCGAGGGTCTAGCGTGATGGGGGTGAATTGCTGGGCTTTTTGGAACCAATCATGCTGATACATGATGGGCATGCGACCGGGCACAGCCAGGGTCCAATCTTGGACTAATGCGAGCGATCCTGGGGTGTTGCCGTTGTTGATGTTAAAAGAAGCGCCGGGGCGTCCAAAAAATAAAGCGAACCCTGGATTTTGTGCTGGGGTATATCTGGTATTATTAATTCTTAATTTGTCACCACCATTGATTCCTAAGGGATTAAATCCTGGCGTCATATTCTGATCGAAGGCACCGCCATAGACTGTGTTTGAAAACACCTTCAGCTCACCGGGCTTAAATACGATAGGCGCGCCGCTTGCACTTCTCATGAAGTTATTGATGTTATTTCCGCCATAACCATCGTTCAATGAGCTTACTGTATTATTTAGGAAAAAGCGCATTCTCAGCGGAAGCACCTGATATGCGCTGGATAGCGCCCGTAACGCTCCGCTAGGGACAACAATTTCCGTGTTATAAGGATTCCAGAAGGTAAAAACCGGCGTGTAAACGAAGTTCAAGTAATAGGTCATTTGTCCGCTTACAATCCCCGCAGGCTCTGTCTGAAGACTGTAGATGAACGTAACCTTTGCAATAATTGGAAAACGTAAGTAATTGTTAGAGCCATTCCATGTCGCGTAATTATCCTGACGACTTCTGCACACTACATCGGTGTAGGGTTTGGAGCCGCTCCATTGCAGCGAGCCTGATCCAGGTATTGCAGTCCCTGTACCTGCGATACCTCCGCTGTTAGCATCACTACCGCTTCGATACATGCGGTAGAAATGGCGCATATTGGTCCATGACGCGAAATGGCGATTGGGGATTTTGGGGTTCTTAGCCAGCAGCTCGGGACTCATCGGGCGAATTGAAGGTTCTTGAATTGTGCCTGCTTTATATTTGTAGAGGTCAGGCAACGAAGCGTTAGACATTTCAAAAAGTAGACTTAAGTCTTTCTTGAGAGACCCAGTACGCACGCTTGTGACAACACCTTGGCTATGAGCAGTTAGATCATAAAAATGTTGCTGAACCTTTCCTTTTGTAACTTGGGCCGCGCGCAGCGTTTGCGTGGTGATGAACCGATCACTCAACGTCGGGTTAACATCAACGACTTCAAAACCATCTAAGGACCCGATTCCTACCTCCGCAGTATCACCTTGTGCGACCTGCCACTCATCGACACCCAATGCTCGCGGCCGTTTTGCCTTATCCACCCTAGCCTTTTGGTTTTCAGGACCGATCCACCAGGCGTATTTACCGGTATCTCCTACAGACTTGAGATAGCCGCGCGTGATTTGATTCGCGTCTACTGAAGCCCCCAAGCTGCCCGCACCCACGAGAATAACTGAGTTGCTATCGTTCCAAGCGGCTATGGAGTTCGGGGCGGTGATATCATTCTCCGAAGTTTTGGGTAGGGAGAGCAGCCAACGCCTGAACATTCTCTCACGTCTAGGCGTATAAGTATCCGCAATAGTGAGAGGATCAACGACACCGGGTAGGGTGTAAGTAGCATTAAGCCAGTCGCCCCAAGAATTGTAACTAGCCAACCAGTGAGCCTGATCCACACCTTGGATCGTCTCAGTATTTTTATCCGAATCAAAAATGGCAGACTCAGCAGTCACCCTCATGTCTGGGCCGACTTCCTTTTGGAGCTCTCCAATCGCTAACATCAGTGCCATCCGAGCATTAGCACGTGCCTCGACCATAGCTGAATCTTGGGATGATTGGCGGAGCGTAACCGTGGAAAGGTTGAGTAATCCGACTGAGATAACCACTAGTAGGATCAGCAGCAAGAGTGTCGCAACTAAGGCGAAGCCGCTACATCTCATATGAAGAACAGTAGGTTGTTTCATTCAGGCAATCTTTGAAAAAAATCAGAAGCTAATAATGTGTCTAAATATAGAACACAAATTCACAAAGAGAATCGGGTTTAGAGTAATATTCTACAGAAATGGGAAATGGATTTACGCTCGGTTTTTGCGAGTCCCCTTCTTAGTCTAATTAAAAAATAGTAAAGACTGTTAAAGCCTAGCTATTAGGCGTGTCAATATTTCCCTTTTAACATCTATCTCAAAAATCAGGTAGATATAAGATACTCAGCTATCTTAACTATTAATACTACCGAGTAGCTAGTGGGTCACCTAAAGCGCAGCCTGATTTGTTACGCTGCATACCATC
>JBILAN010000140.1:0-3472 GCA_044354135.1 Luteolibacter sp. | reverse complement strand
CCTAAGGAACCAAAAGCACCTAAGGAGCCAAAAGCATCTGAGGAACCAAAAGCGCCTAAGCCTGAAAAACCAGTAGAATAACTGACTTTTTAGCTTTTTGGGTAACCAAAATAGATCGCTACCACCCAGCGCCGAAAGAACGCTCTCACGAAGTATAAATCGCAACCGGCCCCGTCCCTTCGCCCTGAACAGCACGAAGTTTAGCGACTGCTTTGATCACAGCTTCCGCTGCTTCGGTCGCCTCGCTCAGCGTGTTGAAGCGGGAAAAGCTGAACCGCAAACTGGTTTTTGCTATAGTTTCGGAAATACCCATGGCCAGCTGGACGTGAGAGGGTTTGCGTTTTCCGGTCATGCAGGCAGATCCTGCGGAACAAGCTAAACCGGCTTCATCTAATAAAATCAACATTCCCGCTGCATCGCAGTCTTTGAAAGAAAGATGAGTGGTATTTGGTAAACGATGATTCCTGTCTCCATTGACCGTGCAGCCAATGACTCCTTCGATGACCCGCATTTGAAAGAGATCACGCATCGCTGCCAAATCATTTCGTAAATTTAATTCCAGCGCTTGTTTCGCCGACTCCGCCGCCTTACCCATGGCCACTAATGCAGCAGTGTTTTCAGTGCCACTCCTACGCCCCGTTTCCTGACCGCCACCAACAAGCAACGGAGAGAAATCAAAACCGTTCCGCACATACAGAGCACCGATTCCTTTGGGTCCGTAAAATTTATGTGCAGATATCGATAGCATGTCGACGGGTAGGTCTTTCACCGAAACGGGGATTTTCCCAACGGCTTGAATCGCATCGGTATGAAACGATAATCCTTTCGATCGGGCGATTTCTAACAATTTCGAAATTGGCTGTATCGTCCCGATCTCGTTGTTCGCCATCATCACCGATGTGAATACCGCGCCTTCACATGCCGCTGCAAAATCTTCCTGGTCGATCAACGCAGCTGAATCCACTCTCACAAGTCTGGCATCGCGTCTGAACCGTTCCACTTGCCGCAATACCGCACTGTGCTCAATTGCTGATACCACAGCCTTTCCATTTCCTGATAAAACATCGAGTGAATGCAGTGCGGTATTCACGCTCTCGGTTCCGCAACCGGTGAAAATAATTTCTTCAGGCGATGCCGAAATCAAATCCGCGACCTGCTCGCGGGCTTGCTCGATCGCTTTCCGTGCCAGCTTTGCATCTCGATAGCTTCCCGATGGATTGGCATGATGATCGCGCAACCACGGCAGCATCGCGTCCACTACCTCAGGGAGCATCCGGGTTGTCGCATTTGCATCGAGATCAATCACGCCGTGAGTTTCGATTTTCTGATTTAAAAAACAACTAGGAATCCTGAGTTAAAAATAACTCGGAACCTGCGAGATAAATTTCTGAAGCCAACGCATCACGAAATCGCCCCAAGTCATCAAATCTCCAAACCACCTGTAGCCGAAATCACGCAAGCTCTGAATAGGATGCGGCGTGGAAAAACAGAGCAATCCCACCAAAACCAACAGGTTTCCAAAGTAGATCAAAACCAAAGAAAGAAAAGTGCCGTTGTCTTTTAAATCTGGCTGATCGCGAGGAATCATCCAGATCGTCCATGCCATATGAAACGACCACGAAGCCCCAATCGAAGCATAAAACACAAGATCCGCCTCACCGGGGAGCTCCATAAAGAAACTCGGAACCGCATATACAATGACCGCGACCACGCTCCAAAACGGCACGAAATAAGGCGAAAGCGAGATCACCCAGTTGCTCTTGTCAGTCGTGACATACCCGCCCGTCGAACCCCACTCCATGTCATAAACTTTGCCACCAAAGCATTTCACAAAGGCGGCATGTGTCAACTCATGGCCAAATACATACAGATAGAGGAAAAACGACTGCCCGATCTTCGAGAAAAACCAACCCAACATCAGCATTGACCCAACGATGAAATACCAGAATTGAGGGCTCTGCCAGAATCCCTGCTCAATCGTCGCGTGGGAAAAGGTTTTTAGCAAAGTCCAGCTCGTTACCCAACAAAAGGGCAATAACAAGAGCGCCAATAACCAACGGGACAGCGTCTTGAAAATCCCAGCCGCATGCTGCTGCTCGATTTCAACATCTTCGATCGCAATCGAGGCCCAGACTGATTTTCCACCCCTCTGGTTGAGCTTACGGTTTTTCCCCAACTGCCTGTCGGCACGCTCATGAGCGCGTCGATTCACCGAAAGCAAGCCTTCGTAGGAAAAGTGACTTTCCCGCTTACGATTTGGCGATTTTTTGGCCGGTGATATCCTCTTTTTCAGACTCATCTCGATTGAGTCGTCAACTTTAGTTAAGAAAAGTTAAAGAATCAAGCCTTGGGACGAAGTTCTTGAAAAAACTCACCCCATTGAAATCCAACGAGTTTTTTCTCCCAGCCCCCCAATAAAGCTGCTACTCCAATAATTTATGCGCATCGGCACCCTCATTTTCGTCTTAAGTCTACCTGTATTTGGTCAAAAATCAGCTCCTGAGGAAAAAAACGTAGTCCCAGCCGAACCCACGGAAGCCGCCTACCCAGCCCTTGAGCGTTTTATCAATGTCATGGAAATGACCAAAGCGCGTCACCCCGACGTAGCAAAACTCAGCTACAATCAACTCATCAACCAAGCCCTCGACGGCATGCTATCCAGCCTAGATCCTCATTCCTCCTTCATCCATCCCGAGATGCAGGAAATGATGGATAAAGACGGCAAACTCAACAACGAAGTCGCCAGCCTCGGCCTGAGTTTGGGGAAAAACTCCGAGCAACTTTACCTCAGCGCCATCGAAGCCAATGGACCCGCCGATCTCGCCAAGCTCACTCCAGACATGAAAGTCCTCCAAATCAACAAACAGGACGTATCTAAGTTATCCCTGAAAACCGCACTCGAATTACTCGTCGGCAACGCCGGTCAAACCGCCAAACTCCTCGTTCAAGACCCTACCAAGCCCGATAAAATCGAAGTCAATCTCACCCACCGCTACATCGAAGAACGCTCTCTCATCCTCGCTAGACTGTTAGATAAAAACCCGCAGATGGGCTACCTCAGGCTCGCTCAATTTGGATCTAACTGTGCCAGAGAAATCGAAGCCGCACTGGATGAACTCGAAGACAAAGGTATGAAATCGCTCATCCTCGATCTTCGCGAAAATGGCGGCGGCGATCTCCATGAAACCGTTCAAATCCTCGGTTTATTCACGCCGCCAAACACATCCGTAGTTTCTGTTAGAGAACGCAATAAGACTGAAGAATTTCTCAAAACTCCTGAACGCCAGCGCCGCAATCGTCCTTACCCTATCGTTGTATTGATCGATCGCCATTCCGCTTCAGCATCTGAACTCACCGCTGGATCATTGAAAGATCTCAAACGCGCCAAGATCATCGGCGAGCGCAGCTACGGAAAAGGCAGCGTCCAAAACATCATCCCAATGGGAAATTCCACCGCCCTACGCCTGACCAT
>JBILAN010000080.1:0-11630 GCA_044354135.1 Luteolibacter sp. | reverse complement strand
GCTCAAAGCGTATGTCCCATTCTTACCCTTTTCGTATCCAGATACTTTTGGTTGTGGATATTCGCGGGTAGGGAGAGAGGAATTTGCTCGGTGATTTCCAAACCGTATCCTTCCAGCCCGACGACTTTTTTCGGGTTGTTGGTGAGGAGTTTGATGCGACGGACGCCGAGGTCGTGGAGGATTTGGGCGCCCATGCCGTAGTCGCGGAGGTCGGAGGCGAAGCCGAGTTTTTCGTTTGCTTCGATGGTGTCGAGGCCTTGCTCCTGGAGTTTGTAGGCGTGGATTTTCGCAGGTAGGCCGATGCCGCGTCCTTCCTGACGGAGGTATAGCAAGACTCCGCCTTCTTCGGAAATTCGTTTCATGGCTGCATCGAGCTGTGGACCGCAATCGCAACGTTGCGAGTGGAACACATCACCTGTTAGACATTCGGAATGGACGCGGACGAGGGTCGGTTTTTCAGAATCAATCTTGCCGTGCGTGAGTGCGAGATGATGTGAGTGATCAAGCGATACCGTATAGAGATGGCAGTCGAAATCGCCGTAGTCGGTTGGCATCAAGATGGTGCTCTCGTGTTTCACGAATTTTTCGGAGCGTCTGCGATACTCGATCAGCTGGGCGATCGTGCACGCTTTGAGGTTGTGTTTGGTTTGGTAATCGCCGAGGTCGCCCACGCGTGCCATGGAACCGTCTTCGTCCATGATTTCACATATCACTCCGGCAGGCGGAAGACCGGCGAGGGTGACGAGATCGATCGCCGCCTCGGTGTGGCCGGCGCGACGCAGCACGCCGCCAGCCATCGCTTGGAGCGGAAAGATGTGACCGGGTTTGACGAAGGAATCGATGTGCGCGGTGGGATCGGCGAGAAGCTGGATCGTGTGGGCGCGGTCGGCTGCGGAAATTCCGGTGGTGATGCCTTTCGCGGCATCCACCGATATCGTGAAGGCGGTTTTCATACCTTCGTGATTGCGGCGGGTCATCTGAGGGAGATCCAACTCCTCGGCGCGTTGATGTGTGATGGGAGCGCAAATTAAACCGCGACCATTGACCGCCATGAAATTGACCATTTCCCGTGTGCACAAAGAGGCCGCACAAACGAGATCGGCTTCGTTTTCGCGATCCGGATCATCTGCAACAATGACAATTTTTCCGGCGGCGATTTCAGCGATGATTTCATCGATGGGATGGAAGGTAAGGGCGGGCACGAGTTGAGGAAGAGTGAATGGGAGAGTGGGTCTTTCAAATCAAAAATCAACAATCGGAAATCATCAATCGTCAATCAATTCTGGGAGAGGTGCGCTTTGGTTATGCGGTTTGATTGACGATTGATGATTGTTGATTTTGGATTTTTGAATGAAGAGTAAGAACTGATATTTAGTTCAACATTGGATTCTTAGGTGCTTGGGAAATCAGAGCGTGATAGGGAGAGATGCCGCTGAGAAGTCTTTTCCAGAGGGTGAGGTCGTGAGGATGGGCTAAAATGTCCTGCGGCGGCGGGAGGGTGATCCAGGTATTGCGCTCAATTTCATCTTCCAGCTGGCCTGGCGTCCATGCGGAATGGCCGACGATGGCTTGGACGAGGTGGTCTTTTTTTCCGACCAGAACCTCGGCAGCATCGGCAGAAATCCTTGGCATGAGGTGGGCTCCGTCTTTGGGATCCATGTAGATCACAGTGAAGGTCAAATGCTCGGTTCCTACTGGTCCACCCTGCAAAACCGGCAGATTTGCGAGGGGGGATTTTTTGAGTTGCGAAACTAGACTTCCCACAGTCGTGTCTAGCGGATGGTTAATAATGGCTCCTACCGCTCCGTCTTTAGGATTGTGCTCCGCGAGGAAGATGACCGAGTGATCGAATGTTCCATCGCTCAGGGACGGGGTCGCAAGTAGTAACTGGCCACGGAGAGAGATGGGTTCGGGATCGGTAATGTTGAGGTTCACGTAGTTGAGTCTAGCCGGGAAGTGGGGAATATCAAGAGCCTCAAATGCACTAATAAATGCAAATTAAACCACGGAATGCACGGAATGCACGGATAAGTCAAGATGGAGGATTGATGACGACTTTGCTCGATAGGGTAATTCATTTATGCAAAAACCATTTTCATTTCCATTCCGTGAACTCCGTGTATTCCGTGGTTAAAAAACACTGGGCATACTTAGCATCCTGCTGTTTCAAATGAATTCAATTCACGATGCGAGCCGCGCAAGATGAAATTATTCATATGTCCGAAATTTGGCACGCGAACGGCTGCTTAAAGTTCATGAAAAAAGGATATTTGCTAGATATGGACGGTGTGATTTATCGCGGTGGCGAGGTCATTCCGGGGGCTGTGGATTTTGTTCGAAGACTCCGGGAGACCGATACGCCATTTTTGTTTTTAACCAACAACAGCCAACGAACGCGACGCGATGTGGCGACGAAATTGTGTCGGATGGGCATCGATGCGACGGAGGAAGATGTCTTCACTTGTGCGATGGCGACGGCGAGATTTCTAGCAAGGCAGAAGCCCGGCGGTACGGCATATGTGATCGGCGAAGGCGGGCTTTTGAACGCGCTTCACCACAATGGATATGCGGTGGTGGAGGATTCACCCGACTACGTGGTGATTGGTGAGGGGCGTGCGTTTACCTTTGAGATGATCGAAAAGGCCGTGCGCTTGGTGGACCGAGGGGCGAAGTTGATCGCGACGAATCTAGATCCAAATTGCCCGACAGATAACGGGATTCGTCCGGGTTGCGGAGCGATTGTTGCGATGATCGAAAAGGCCACAGGCAAGCAGGCGTTCTCGCTAGGCAAGCCGAGTCCGCTGATGATGCTGGAGGCGAGAAAACAACTCGGTCTTTCCACCGCCAAAACGGTGATGGTGGGTGACACGATGGAAACCGATATTTTGGGCGGTGTGCAGCTTGGATTCCGAACAGTGCTGGTGCTTTCAGGTGGAACCAAGATATCAGACCTCGCCAATTTCGCCTACCAGCCGGACATGATCGTCAACGATTGCAGCGAGATCGAGCTGGATCAGGAATATCATCGGGAATTGCTGGAATGTAAGATTGCTTAATGAACTTTCTGTAAAACTTGCTGTCATTTTCGGGGTTTTTTGCCATGTTCAGTCGTTCGATCTTACTATGAATCCCCAAGATATGTCTAACAAAAGCAAAGAGGTCGCGAAACAAACCGCGAAGGTTGAGATGGCGACTTTGGAGGATCTGCCAGCGTTGACCGAATTGGTGATGGATTTGTTCTCGATGTCGGCGGGGGATTTTAAACCGGATCGTGAATTGCAGGAGCGTGGCTTGCGTTTGATTCTTGAACAACCCAACCGTGGGCGGATCGTGGTGATACGCAATGAAGATAGAATCTTTGGGATGGTAAACATGTTGTTCACGATTTCCACAGCGCGCGGAGGTTTCGTGATTTTGATGGAAGATGTGATCATCCATCCGCATCACCGAGGGCAAGGTTACGGCACGATGTTGGTGAATCACGTGATCGAATTCGCGAAGATGAAAAAATTCCTGCGCATCACCTTGCTGACCGACAAGATCAGTGCGGAGTCACAACAATTCTTCCAAAAACAGGGATTCAGCTATTCCAACATGATCCCGATGCGGTATTTGATCGAGACGGATCAGTGATTCGATAGATAAGGTTTTAATTTTCACCGCAGAGGCGCAGAGGTCGCAAAGGATCGCGGAGGATATTTATTTTGTTCAGCTCCAGAAATATACGGCTGATCCATGAATATAATGAAATAACATAACTGTTTTAATCAACTATATCTCTGCGTCCCTCCGCGACCTTTGAATCCATTTCATTCCGTCCAAACTAATTGGCTTTGCTTTACATAATATTTCGCCATTGCTCACAGGGTTTTGCGTCTCTGCGGTGAAACTCTAAATCTAAATTAATCAGTAATTCGCGAGGTGCTTGGTAAGCATCGGCGTCAGCGCGTCTTCGATATCGGAGTTTTTAATGACGTGAAGCAGGGATCTCATCGCGGTGGGGACGTGCTGGCGATACCATTCGTCATGGCGGTTTTCGATGATGTTTCCAAATGCCCCCAGCGCTTGCATGAGACGTTGCGCTGCACATTTGTGGAACAAGGAGATTTCCGGTCTTTCATCGGAAATTTCTTCCCATAAATCCAGCAGTTGATCGCGCTCGTCAGCGGAATGATCCATGTAGGGATCGAAAATCAGCGATGCGAGATCGTATTCCTGGCGTCCCCGACGCAGGCCTTGGAAATCGATCATGTAAACTTTGCCATCTTTGATCAGCAGGTTCTGCGATTGGAAATCGCGATGCACGAGATGCTTGTGTGTTGCTCCCAAGTCTTCTGCCATTTCGATAAATGCTTCATTTTTTTCCAAATCGACCGGGCTTTCCTTAAGGAAATCCTCAATGAAGTAATCGAAGAAGTATTTTTGCTCCCAGCGATATAGATCGGCATCGAAGGGTGGCATCAGTTCCAAATCTTTAGGGACTTTGGTGAAAAACAAGCGATCGATTTGTTCAAGCGCCGATCGATAAAACGGCAGGCGCTTTTGGAATGGCTCGTCTTTCATCGAGTGCAGATCGACATCGCCGAGGTCTTCGATCAGCGCGACGTTGTGTTGCGATCTATCGTAGAGAATTTCCGGAACATTGAATTTCGCTTCTTTGAGAAATTCCGCAATCGGCACGAACTGAGCATTGTCCTCGCGTTCATCAGTCCAATGCACCCCGATGAAATCATCGTGCACGGGAGTTTTCACGCGAACAATCGTGCGGCCCGATGCGCCACGTTTGATCGGAACCATCGTGATCGGAGTGGTGGGGTCGACCACAAGAAATTGGCGGGCGGTGGAGAGGATGGCTTCGGTGGACATGGGCAGCGGAACTAAATCTGGGTTTTGCGTTTTGTAAAAGAGAGTTTTCGTTGAAATTTGAGGGGTGAGTTCGGTCGGTGAGCGTGAATGTGGGCATTTGTCTGCGGGGACAGAGGAGAAGATCGGGGGGGTGTTAAATGAGGGCTTTTGTCCCATTTTTGAACTTTTCATGCATAGAAAACAGAATTTTCTATGCATAAGCTAAATAACGTGATAACGAAATAGCGTTTTTCTATACATGTCCTCCTTAACCCCACTGCCTATTGATGATTTTGCCACGCTGGACACGCGCGAGGTTTGGGTGGCTTTGGCAGAAGCGCATCGTTATTTGGCAGAGCTAAAAGGATTATGCGAATCCATGCCGAACGCAGGCATTCTACTCGATACTCTCGGTATTCAGGAGGCGAAAGACAGTTCTGAAATCGAAAACATCATCACGACCCATGATGAGCTTTATTCGACACAACCTGACGCCGCGGTATCGCCTGCTGCAAAAGAAGTGCAGCACTATTTATCAGCTTTGCGTGCGGGCTTCGCAGCCGTTAGAGAATCTGGGTTGATACGGCTGGAAACGGTTTTGGCAGTGCAGGCGGAGTTGGAACAGAATCAAGCCGGATTAAGGAAGTTGCCCGGGACGGTTTTAAAAAATGAAGCGACCGGCCAGGTGATTTACGAGCCTCCTCAGGATGCGGAAGAAGTGGAGTCCCTGATGGGTAATCTCATGGATTTCATCCATGCCGACGACGGTCTGGATCCATTATTGCGCATGGCCATCGTGCATCATCAATTTGAAAGCATTCATCCCTTTTACGATGGCAATGGACGGACGGGACGAATCCTGAATTTGTTGATGCTTCAGCGCGATGGTTTGTTGAATTTACCTGTGCTCTATTTGAGTCGTTACATTACCACGACCAAGCCTGACTATTACAGGTTGCTGCAAACCGTGCGTGACGAGAACCGCTGGGCCGAATGGTGTATCTATCTGATTCGTGGCGTAGCAGTTACTTCGCGCAGTGCGATTACTCTAGTGAAAGCCTTTCGCGATCAAATGCTACGCACCAAACACGGCATCCGGGAACAACTGCCAAAACTCTATAGCCAGGATTTGCTTAACAATCTCTTTCGCTATCCTTATACGAAAATCGAATTTGTGGAAAATGAACTCGGTGTATCGCGCATCACGGCGAGTAAATATCTCAACCAACTCACCAAGGCTGGGTTTCTCCATAAACACAAAAAGGGCAGGACGAATTTCTATATCAATGAGCCGCTATTTTCTTTGTTGAGTAACGTTACATTGGAAGAACCATGAACGTGGCAGGGTAAGAGGTATGATGATAAAAATGAAACTCGTGATTCCCATAGCTCACATATGAATTTCGCTTTCATACTAAGAGTGCTGCTCCTAGCAGCAGCATTCGCAATTCCATTTCTCGAACCAGAAAAATGGAGCGGAGTGTTTGGGGCAAAACTTGGTTATTTCATTTTTGTAGGATTTGTGTTCTTGGGATCTATGGCATTCTCACTTTTTGGGGGGTGCATGAGAGTCTTCTTCTCGCAGCGTAGAGATCTGCCTCGTCCGTCCCTCAGCGCCCCAATATTTTTTGGGCGATCGCCCCTTCAGTTTTTTTGGTTTGCTGGGATGCTATCTCTTTCAGTCGGTGTTGGTGCTATCGTGAGACATTTAGCTCACGCAGTTAGCTTTGAAGGGTGGTATAGAGTGTGGAATTGTAACGATGAAGGATGGAGCCGAGGTGAAATATTGGTTTCTATCCCATCATCTTTCCGGAGATCAAGGTCACGCGCGATTTGAGTTTCCCAGAGGAAGAGTGAGAATGATGACCGGATATTTCTGCTGTGAAGTGATGTTTCCGCAGGATGATTTCAAATCGGTTAAAGAATTCGATGCGTTTTTGGCGGAGGTGGACGGGAAATAATTTCTTCATTCAAAAATCAAACCTCAACACTCATTAATCATCAATCAAACCGAATGATCAAAACGCACACACGTAAAATTGATTTACGATTGATGATTGACGATTTTTGATTTTTGAATGGGAAGAAGGTGCGAATATTTGAGCCTCAGAATCGCTGCCATTCGGGTTTGTTAGAGTAGACCCAGTTGTAATAATCTTTCCGTTTGAGAAGTGCGGCGGCTTTTTGATCGATACAGAATTTTGCGTTGGGATGCATCTGGAGGATAGAGGCGGGATTGATGGCTTGTAACGGGCCTTCGACGGTTTCTGCGATGATGGGGGCTTTGTTGTCTCCAAATGCAAGGAGGATGTTTTGTCTGGCATCCATGATGGTGCCGATGCCCATCGTGATGCAGTGAATGGGGACTTCATCGAGGTTGTTGCCGAAGAAGCGGGCGTTGTCCTTCCGGGTTTGCTCGGTGAGGGTTTTGATTCGGGTGCGAGAGGCGAAGGATGAAGTCGGTTCGTTGAACCCGATGTGGCCGTCGGTGCCTATTCCTAACACTTGGATGTCGATTCCGCCTTTTTTTACGATGAGGGCTTCGTATTCCGCGCAGAATTTAGGGATGTCAGCGGCGTTGCCATCGGGAATGTGGACGTTAGCGGGGTTGATGTTGGTGTGTTTGAAAAGATTTTCCCACATGAAGGTGTGGTAGGTCTGTTCGTGATCGCGCGGGAGGTCGATGTATTCGTCGAGGTTAAAGGTGATGACTTGGCTCCAGTCGAGTTTGAGTTCGATGAGGCGTTGATAGAGAGGCAAAGGCGTGCTGCCGGTGGCAAGGCCGAGCACTGCGTTGGGTTTCTCTGAAATGAGTCTGGCGATGATGGATGCAGCGACGTTGGAGGCGTCTTGTGCGGTTGGCTGAATGATGATTTCCATAAATGTTATCCAAGGCGGGTAGTGATTTTTTTTCTAACATCTGCGTGGAACTCATCGATGAGAGAGCAGATGAAATCGGCGATGTCGGTGGTCGGATCTGCGATGAGCGGGGTGAGATCGATGCCGAATATGACTTGGGTGGCGGTGTCAGTGGAATGTGAATCGAAGAACGTGGCGTTTGCGGAGCGTCTGCCAAGGATGGCGAGGTCGTAGCGTTTGCCTCCGGCAATTTGGGAATCGAACACGCCATTGATGGCGGCGGCAAGGTTGTCGCGGCCACTGACATCCATGAGGATTTTTTTATCGTCGGGCAGCCAATCAAGATTGCGCCAAACCTCGCAGCCGATGACTTGATTGGGGCGTTGGTCTTGCGGAAGCTCGCGCATGGCTTGAATGGCGGCGATGGTGACGCCGATATGAGTGTCGTGCTTATCGGCTGGATTGTGGGTGTAAACGACTTCGGGTTGAGTGGCAGTGAGAATTTCTAACAGGTCATTCTTGAGGTTTGTTTCAGACGCGGATTTGATGACGCGGGAGGGGTAGTCGAGTTGAAACATCGCGCCGTAGTTTCCTATCTTGGCTGCGGTATTTTGTTCCTGGCGGCGGATCGCCATCATTTCGGAATCGTTGAATGCCGCGTAAGGGCCGGTGCGGGAGCTGCCCGCACCATCGGAGCAAGTGACGCCACCAAACCAAAGATCTTGGCTGGCGAAGCATTTTAAAATGCCATGAAACGCCATGAATTCGAGATCGTCTTGGTGAGCGCCGATGCCGAGGTGGCTGATGCGTTCCAAAGCCTCAGCCATAGGGGTTTGGTCGGGGATAAAAATTTCCGCTGATGGTTGGTTTAGCCGCATGGATTTATTTTTTCATTTTCGGAAGGCTGGCGGCAGCAACGGCTTGGCCAACCCGACGGGTTTTTTCATCTGGCACGTGCATTTGAATCCGATCCGCAACTTTCGGAAAGTCTTGTTTCATGACTTCCGCCGCTTTTCTCAACACGATGTCGCCGCCTTCGCCGGTGGTGACACGCCCGAGAATGAGCATGTGGTCGAAATCGTAGAAATCTGCATAATGCGGAATCGTGTAGCCGAGGTAGACGCCGATGGTCTCGTAGATTTTCGCGGCACGTTCGTCCCCGGCCAGCATGAGCTTCTGAACCTCGACGAGTCGCTCAGGCAGATCCATTTTTTCGGGAAGTTTGATCTTCGCAGCGGGCAGGAGTTTGTTGACAGCTTGTTGCGAGAAATACAAAGCACCGACCCCGAAGTCACCGGACCATTCATCGGCGGGGGCTTTGGTGTTGTAATCCACCGGCGCGAAGGCGAGCTCGTTAAGCCAGCCGAGGATGCGTCCCCGTTTGTCCATGAAACCCACGGCTTCGCTGGAGCCCATCGCGACACCTAACATGCCTTTTTCTTTTAACGACATCGCCCCGGCCAGAGCGGTGACATCGCCATCGTTCATCGTGACGAGTGGCACGTTCCATTCTTTGGCGATGCGTTTGAAGACCGCGGCGGCAGTTGCGAAATGTTTTTTCGGAATCGAGCGGAGCAGGGAAGCGACACGGATTTCATTGTCGACGATGATGCCGGCGGAGCTGCCCCCGATCGCGTCGACGCGAGGCATGCATGCGGCGGCGCGGTGCAGGGCTGAGGAGAGATGATGGTAATGATATTCCGGATTGCTCTGGTTCTTCGGGTCCCATGGCGTTTCTGCGGTGAATACGACTTCACCATCGATCACGGCAGAAACTTTGTAATCGCTCGCCCCGAGATCGAAACCAATCCGGCATCCTGCGAGGTGACCTCCAGCAGGGACTTCCATGTCTTTCGCTGCAGGAACTTTCGCAACGGTTGTTAGATGGACTTCGAAATTTTTTCCGTAGGCGAGCGCCATCATCTTGCAATCGAACTTGCGAGCGCCGCGCGAGGAATAGGTTTTCTTTATGACTTCGCCGATTGCTTTGGGTCCGCCAAAGTGGAGCTTCCAACCACCACGTGACCAGATGAGAAATTTCACGATGCGCTCCACATAGAAAAGCGTTTCTGGATCGGCGTTTGATGAAACGAAAGTTTCGAAACGGGAGATCAGGCCATTTTCGCGTTCCAAGCCCAAAACCAGAGGAACGCGGTCTTTCTTATCATGGAGATTTTTTTGATACTCGCGGTTAAATAGGATCGCAGGTTTGAAGCCGGGATCCAGAGGCGCGCTGATCGAAGGTTGAAATGGCGTTTGTGGCATGAGGGGAGAAGCGTGGTGTCCTGCGTGACGTGGGTGATTTATGAGGAGGGAGAGGTCTTTCGCAATAAAACAATTGGGGAAACGCCAGACTAGGAGACTCTGGGGGAAGGATGAGAGGATTTTGATTTGAGGGCATGCGCAGTGGGCTGGACTGCTGGGAGCGCGAGTTTGTAACTCGCAATGGGATATGAAGCGAAAGCTACGCCCATAGGCCTAATGCCACACTTTATCGACGAGCGAGTCACTGACTCGCGGTCCCAGTGTTTGGCTTCTGAACCATCGTTACTTGCTGAAGACCTGCTAATGGCTTGATATGGCTTGGGATATGGATTGAAGTGCGGGATCTTTATGCCGGATTTTTTATATGAGGATGGGCTGGTCGCCCGTGGCTTTTTGAAAGTCGCGGGGGTGGATGAGGCGGGGCGTGGACCCTTGGCTGGGCCGGTGGCGGCGGCGGCGGTGATTTTACCGAGGATTTTTTCCTGCCCCTTGCTGGACGATTCGAAAAAGCTCTCGAAGAAAAAACGTGATGCGCTTTACGAGGAGATCACGGGGAATCCGGAGATCGTCTGGGCGGTCGCAACGGTGGAGGCGGACGAAATTGACCGAATCAATATTCTGCGAGCGACGCATCGCGCGATGGGCCTGGCGCTGGAGGCATTGAAGGTGAAGCCCGATATCGCATTGGTGGATGGTTTGCCGGTGAAAGGCTTGTCCCTGCCTCATGAAGCCTTGGTGAAAGGCGACGGGCTGTCTTTATCAATTGCCGCGGCCAGCGTGATTGCGAAGGTGACAAGAGATCGAATGATGCAGAAGATCGCCGCCGAATTCCCCCTCTACGGTTTCGAACGCCATCAAGGTTACGGCACACGGGAGCATTTAGAAGCTATCAAAAATCATGGGCCTTGTCGCTATCATCGTCGGTCGTTTCAGCCGGTATCTCAACTCTCCCTACCGATCTAACAGCGGGCCGTCGGGTGCCCGGAAATGGATGGGCGACTATGGTGAAAAAGTCGCGGTGGATTGGTTGCGGGCGAACCACTGCAAAGTGCTTGCTCGGAATTTCAAAGGACGGAAGGGTGGGGAGGTCGATATCGTGGCGCGGAACAGGGAGGGACAGCTGTTGTTTACCGAGGTTAAAACCCGTCGCAAAGACTCGGTGATGAGAGGGTTGGCGGCGGTGAATCTCAAGAAGCAGTCACTCATCCGACGCGGGGCGAACGAATGGCTGCGGCGGCTGGGAACTCGTCAGGTGCCATGGCGGTTTGATGTGATCGAGGTGGAGGTTTCCGAGGGCGAAAAACCGGTGGTGCGGCGCATCGAGAACGTTTTCGGGAATTCCAAGCCACGGCGAAACCTAGGTGGAATGAGCTAAAGGCGACACGTTTACTGGGGGAGATTTTTAACCTATAAACAGAAATGGAACCACGGATGGACACAGATAGACACGGATAATCAAAGAGTTATGAATTTTTTCAGTCTCACCTTTTAGGTGAATGAAGAATTCTTTCTAATCCTCTTAGCATCAGTGTTAATCAGTGTTAATCAGTGTTAATCAGTGTTAATCAGTGGTTCATTTTCCTCTTTATGAAGTGGCCCCGCAAAACGGAGCCAGAAGTTTATTAAAACTTTGACTGGTCTGAGAGGGGCAAATTACCCCG
>JBILAN010000139.1:0-3533 GCA_044354135.1 Luteolibacter sp. | reverse complement strand
GGATCGGGAATTATTTGGATGGGAGTCTCTTCTCCGGAAGAACCGCCGCTTGCGGAATCGGCAAGGCCGGCATTGGGTGTGCTATCGTTTGCAATGTTAGGTTGAGGAGCGCGTTGGATTCCAGCGGTGCGGGTGGTTTGCTGCTGAGTGCCGAGCATTTCATTGAGAGTGGTTGCGAGCTCGGTAACGTCAGCAAATTTCACATTGATGAATCGGGTGGCGACGAGGGATGAGGGTTTGTCGATTTGAGCTTTGATATCGATGAGTTTGCGGATCAGTGAGGTGTTTTCGGTGATGATGACTGCAGCGGCATTGGATGAGGCGGCGATGGAGCCGTAGGCACCGAACTGGCCAATGATTTGGGTGAAGGTGCGGACGGCCTCATCGGGTTTGATGTGATCAAGCTTCATGAAGTAGGTGATGACTGCGTCACCTTGTGGGAGAGGATTGTTTTCGGTGAAGACGGGAATACCGATGTTGGTGGGTCTGATACCACCTGAAGCTAGCGTGAGGAAATCGAGTTTGGGATCGGTGGCATCAGGTACGAAAATGAAGCCTTCGATGGTTGCTGTTTTTTTGAGGATTTCGGCAGCTTGGGCGTAGGTGAGAGGGGCTTTGGGAGAAGCGTCTAAGTTTAATGCAAATGAGGCTTTAGCTGCAGCAGAGGAGACAATGACCCTGCGATCTGTGTATTTGGTGTAGAGGCCAGCTAGATCGTTGCCATTGAAATCCGTGCTTTCGATTTTTTCCTTGATTAGCGTTTCGTTGCCGACTGGTGGTACACCGGGGATGGCTGGAACTTCCGGATTTTGTGAAAAAAGAGGAAGGCTAGTGATTAAGAAAATGGTTAGAATATAAAAGTGACGGATCATGCGATGAAGGAGAAATGATTTACTGAGACGCATACAAAGAAATTATCTAGTGCGCTGAGGGCGTTGCTGCGAGTTGTTGTTCGCTGGGTTTTGATTTGATTTCGCGGGCGGGACGATTCTTGGTCGTGGAGATGGGGGTGGTGGCGTGATTTGACCGGGCGCTTGTTGATTAGGCTGGTTAGGCTGATTTGGATTAAAGCCAGGAGGTAATTGTTGTTCAGGGGGTTTGTTGCTGTTTGGAGTATTGAGGACCACGAGATTAGGTTCGAAGCGGACTTGCCCGGTGAATTGTCCGTCAGAGAGAGTGACGATGGTTCCCAGTCGAGTTCCTGAGTTACGATCAACAGATACGACTTGGTATTTAGAACTGGAGTTGGGTTGAATGACGATTTTTTTCTTATCTTTTTTGTGAGCAATCGTGATCCAGTAGCCACCTTCGACAGGAGCGATGCTGGTGAGGTGGTAGTCATCGAAAGGGCTTTTTGTAGGGGTTGGTCCGGCCACAACTGGAGGAGTCGTGAACAGGCTGGGCGTCCAGAGCTTGCTGTAGTTTGAGAGTGGTTTTTTTACTGGAATTTCCGCATGAGCGAACCAGCAAAAAATAAAGCTTAGAAAAGTGATGAAAATGGATTTTTTCATGAGTCGGGTGCTTCTGCTGGGAACCATTGAGAGATGACTGTGGTGCAGTCGATGAGTTTGTCGTCCTGGGTGTTTGGTTTTAGGAGGATTTGAGTCGCCGTGCGGAAAGCGGATGGTTCATTGATGGTATGAAGCCATTTGTAGAGGTTTTGTTCACTGCCTGTGACACCAATTTCGATTTGAGCGCGGTGATAGTAAGTGCCTTTGGTGTCAGTGGGTAAAAATCTTTGTTTGCCTTTGATGGTGAGCCCGGCTGTGCGTGCTTGTTCGTCGATGTAGGCTTGGAGTTTGCTTTGGACGGTTTGGCCATCGCTGGCGGCGGGTTCGTTCTGGGCGAGCCATTCCATTTGTTTGGAAAATTGATCCGAGTTGGTCTGGGTGTTGATGGCCAGTTGCAGTTTGGTTTTCGCAGTCTCGAGATTGGTTTCGAAAATGGCTTTTTTCTCTTTGAATTTGGCGTAGAGAAAAAAATTGATCATCAAAAACCCCGCGAGGAGTAAGAGGGAGAGTAGATTTTTTTCGCGGGATGACATATGCAGAGTGTAGGAGAATTTAGTTTGGGAAACTGGGGTTGTCAGTTCATGAGGTTGAGTAATAACCCTAGAAAGGCAGGTTAGTTACGGGGTGGTTTGTGGGAGGTTGGCGGTGTGGGTGAATTCCCAACCAACCGCGGTTTGTTGAGGAGGGCCTGGTGACCATTCGTAATTCAAAAGTTCATTGCTTTTTTTGAGATTAGAAGCGAATTGGGTGACGGCTTGTGATTGGGGAGCTTCACCGATCAATCGGATATTGGTTGCTGAAATTTCAGCTGTTTTCAATCGCAGGCCAGTGTTGGGTGGGATGCATTTTTGGATGCGGAGGAGGATATCCATCGTGTTGTATTCGCTGGTGATGGCGTATTCGAGTTCATCCCATTTGTTGTTGTGAATCACGAATTTCTCAACCGACGGGGCGATTTCTTGTTCCCGAGTGGTGAGTTGCTTGATGGTGGAGTGGCTTTTCCAGAGATCGTAACTGAAATAGCCGATGGCACCGATGTAGAAAATGGCAAGTGCGGCAAAGGCAACGAGGGTGTTTTGGCGTTTTTGCGCGGCGCGGCGGGCAGCACGAACATCTGCGGGGAGGAGTTGGCTGAGAGGATCAGGAAGAGTGGGTGTGGGTTTTGTGGTGAGCTCGACAGGGATACTGAACGCTTTGGATAGTTCGGTAGTTTGTGTGGCTTCGTCAGTTGACCAAACGATGGCTTTATCAGGATTGACTTGGATACCCTGTAGGGAGAGTTGGGTTGTGGCGATGCGGATTTCGCGGACGAGGTTGGCATCGGGAGAAATTCCGGTTGAACTTGTGGCTTGGCAGTAGACAAGTTTTCCCTGGTGGTGGATGGCAAAGACCCAATGATTCAGCTCGCGCCAAAGAGTGAGCGTGTTACCGCTAGTTGGTAGGGCACGCGCTGAGATATCGAAAGCTTTAGGGGATTTTGATGGGAGGGACTCGGAACTGGGATTGCGCAGGACCACGGAGAGTAGAGTGGATTCTTCGTTGGAAGTAGAGATGGGGAAAATATCAGTGAGTTGGCCTGCAAGAGGATCTGGGCGCAAGCCAAGGCGTTCGGCATGGGTAGCGGCGAGATCAGGAAAGAGGGCTGGATCAGTAGTTTGAACGCGTAATGGCAGGGCGGTAAATGCTTGAATGGGAAATAGGAAGATCAAATCACCGGCTGGAAACTTTTCAATTTCAGAAGCGAAATTGACAGCGTGGGAGAATTCGAGGGCAGCGGGTTGATTTGGCACAATTGACCATATTTCCCATTCGGTTTCGCCGGGGATAAGAAGGTATTTTGTGCTGGATTTTGCCATGGTGGAGTCTGGAGTCAGGGAATGATCTCGATGGTGCGACTGAGTAGGGTGGGTTTTCCGGTACGATTTCTGAGTATGGTGACGATGCGGCGTTTGGATTCTCCTGAGCGGGCGGTTGAGTTGATGCGGGTGGTGGTGTCGTTCAAAGTGAAACGCTGGGCAATGT
>JBILAN010000079.1:0-11808 GCA_044354135.1 Luteolibacter sp. | reverse complement strand
GCAGGCGCTATCTTTGTTGGTAAGTCCACTGTTGGAACTCCATCACAAGCAACTCCCTCGCAGCCTGAGTTAAAAGCGATTGTAAGTCAGGCAGCACCAAGTCAAGCAGTAGAAGTCCAGCCATCGCTGGCTGAGAAGTGATTTTGAAAGCATCGTTTTTTCATCCAAACTCACGGAGGATTACCTAGAGTATGGCGGATGATACACCATTGAATCGCAAGCAGATCGAAGTGATCTGCCCTCATTGTGAACACAAGCAAAACGAACCATCGATGGTGGTATCGACGGTGTGTCGTGGTTGTGGACAATACATTCGTATTGATGATGAGAAAGCGGTGGTTCGTGAAAAGCACACGACCCGTCTGGCAACCAAGGAAAGTCCGCCAGTTCAGCATCCGACAGTGGCGGAGGAAGTTCCCAAAGAGCAAATTAAACCAGGTTTATTTGATCGCTTATTTAAACGTTTTGTTGAGAGAAAACCTGTTAGAAGAAAGTTAAATTGCTATCATTGCAGTCACGATTTCGATGTGGTTTCTGATGCCCAATCCACCCAGTGCGCGAAGTGTGGCATGTATATCAGTTTGCGGGATTACAAGATTGATCAAGCGTGGCAACGTCGGATTCAGACACGTGGCAATGTGACGGTGCTTAAAGGTGCTGCGATCTCTGGAGTGAATGTGCAGTGCCACGATTTACTGGTGCTTGGAGAGTTATCGGCATCTGTTGAATGCTCTGGAAAACTAACAATCAGAAGTCACGGCAAAATCATAGGCAATGTTCATTGTGATGAGTTGTGTGTGGTGCGGGGTGCGAAAGTAGAATTTCAAGGAGAAGTGAAAGCTCGCACCGCCTATATTGATGGTGAGGTCAGGGGGAATATCATCTGTAAGGAAAAGATCATTTTGGAAAAGAAAGCTCGGTTGCAGGGGCATGCTCGTGCGGCTGGAATCACCATGCGAGAAGGGGCAAAACATTCGGGGCTTATGGAAGTTGTGCAGTCATCCAGCTCCGACGATATTCCAGCTCCGAATGAAGATGAATCTTAGCGGATTGGCTCTTGCATCTTTTTGTTTCGCCAGAAAGATTGCCGCATGGCAGTTGCGCTTGATTTGAAAGACGAGATTCTGGAACTAAAACGTCTGCGAAATGCAGTGATTTTGGCGCATAATTATCAAACTGGGGATATCCAAGATGTAGCGGATTACGTGGGCGATTCTCTGGGGCTTGCCTATCACGCGAAGTCGACCGATGCCGATGTGATTGTTTTTTGCGGCGTCCATTTCATGGCGGAAACTGCAAAAATCGTGAATCCGAAAAAAATCGTCGTTCTTCCTGATAAGGACGCGGGTTGTTCGCTCGAGCAAGCATGTCCGGCCGATCAGCTTGAGGCATATTTACAGCAGCACGCTGATAAAAATTATTACGTTATTGCCTACATCAATTGTTCGGCTGGAGTGAAAGCGCTTTGTGATGTGATTTGCACTTCTGGTAACGCGGTGAAGATCGTCAATCAAGCGCCTCAAGACAGGCCTATTCTATTTGTTCCAGACGCGAATCTCGGTGCATGGGTGATGGAGCAGACGGGTCGGAAAATGGATCTCTGGCAGGGTTCCTGTTATGTCCATGTCGAGTTCACACGGGACTCGATCAATCGGATCAAAGCTGAATACCCAGATGCCTTGGTGGTTGCTCACCCTGAGTGCACTCAGGCTGTGAGATTGCTTGCGGATGAGGTCTGCTCAACGGAACGTATGGTCGATTTTTGTAAAAAAGCTGCGGTCAAAAACATCATTGTGGTGACCGAGAGCGGTATGCTCCATCGCCTGAAGCGCGAATGTCCGGATAAGAACTTGATCCCAGGACCAACGGATCGCTGCGCCTGTGCGGATTGCCGTTACATGAAAATGAACACCATGGAGAAACTCCGGAATTGCCTACGCGATCTCACGCCTCAGGTGGAAATGGATGAACAAACTCGCCGTCTTGCTGAGATTCCGTTGCTCCGAATGCTGGAACAATCGAAGTAAGCGTATCGATGAATTCGTTTGCCACGGAGGTCAAATATCGTTAAGTATATACATTGTCACTTAATTTAGAGGCTTTTAAAAAATCCAATACTATGAAGATCCAAGTTAAACGCACCTCTCGCAGAGGGTTCACACTGGTAGAATTGCTCGTTGTCGTCTTGATCATCGCCATTCTTGCGTCGCTTGGTTTCGCTGTTAGCTTAGGAGCTTTACAAAAAGCACGTATGGTTACCTCACTATCATCCGCAACAAATGTGGCAAATGCGGTTGAAGCATTTTATTCGGAATACAATCTTTTACCTGCACCAGTTGCCGGCGCACCTGATGCAGACAACACACCAGCCTATAAGACGGACTCAGGTGCTGGGATAGAGATTTTGGAGGTGTTAAGTCGTTTGGAAGAGGACAACGACGATATGCAAAATGAGCGTAAAATCAATTTTTTGAGCTTAAGAGAAGCTGAGAACGGCAATCGAAACGGGATTGTCTTCAATAGCGCGGGTGACGCAGTCACGGGACTATTCGATGCTTGGGGTCAGCCATTCTACATGGTGATCGACTATGATTATGACGGTCGTTTGGATTTCGATGTGGAAACGACAGCATACACTTACAACGTGAAGTTGAACAATAAGCATATTGCGGTTTACAGTCTCGGTGCAGATTTGCCCGCCGACGCAGAGCGCAAGCATTTGGTTAAAACTTGGTAATTTTCACTCAAATATCTTACACTTATTCAATTATGAAATGGTTTCTACTAATCGCGGCCGTGGTTTCATTAAGCTCATGCAACACGATGATCGGTGTCTGGCGTGATACCAAAGCAGGTTTTCAATGGACAAAGGAAAAAATGCAGGGATCAGGTGGAGGGTCCCAGCAGGAGTATGGTGCTCCAGTTTACTGATGCGATAAATTCGTTTTGTGTCGCTTGCTAAGTTCGTGGGTAAGGATTAGATAACGATCCATGAATCGACGACTTTTCAGTATTGTCCTGTTTGCCTCACTTGCGTTTGGATGTGCACCCAAAGAGAGAGAGGGAGATAAAGATAAAGAGAAAGGGGAAGTATCCACAATAATATCGAAAGTTCGGCTTAAGACCAACAAAGGCGATATTGTAATTCAACTGAATGCCGAGAAGGCTCCTGTCACGGTCGCCAATTTCAAGAAATACGTATCTGCAGGGCATTACAATGGAACGGTGTTTCATCGCGTAATCAATGAGTTCATGATCCAAGGTGGTGGATATGAAAATAAGGATGGCAAGTTGGTAGAGAAAAAAACCGGTGAGGGGATTGTCAACGAGAGCAACAACGGGTTGAAAAATGACATCGGAACCATTGCCATGGCGAGAACCAACGATCCGAACAGCGCCACTGCCCAGTTTTTCATCAATGTCGTGAACAACGATGGACTCAATTTTCCAAATTACGGCGGTTACGCGGTATTCGGAAAAGTGATCGAGGGTATGAAAGTGGTGAATGAAATCAAGGTGGTGAACACAGCCGTCAAGGAAATGGTGAATCTTGATCCTCGCAGTGATAAGCATGTTCCATCTCCATCACAGGATGTTCCTGTTGATATGGTGATCATTGAGAGCGCCACCTTGGAATAATCCGTTTTATCTACCATCTCTTATGCAACTTTGGTTCTGCCCTCTTTTGGCGTTTTTGCTCGGTTCCATACCGTTCGGTCTGCTCATCGCGAAAGCGAAAGGGATAGATATTCGCCAGCATGGTTCGGGAAATATCGGGGCGACCAATGTGTTCCGTATTGTCGGTAAAAAATATGGCATCGGCTGTTTTTTGTTAGATGCCTTGAAGGGGTTTATTCCGGTGGTGATAGCGATCTCGGTGATCCGATTCGAAGGAATGAAAAACCCGATGAGCGTCAGCGCACTTGTCCAGTATGCCGATCATTTCAGCATGCCGACGGCACAGATTTTCCAAGTGCTAACCGGCTTATGCGCGGTGCTCGGGCACAATTACACACCTTGGGCAGGTTTCAAGGGAGGCAAAGGTATTGCCACTTCAGCCGGAGTCTTTGTTGCGTTGATGCCCGCAGCCATCTTTATTCTGATCGTTATCTGGATGCTGGTATTTCTGATCAGTCGCTATGTTTCGCTGGCCAGTATCATCGCCGCTGCAGCCCTGCCGTTGGTGACACTGTGGGGCTCCTGGTTCCATGGAAAAATCCAGAATGGCACATGGAATAAACCACTTTTCGTTTTCACCGTGATTCTCGCCGTGCTGGCTATTTGGAAACATCGCAGCAACATCGTGCGCCTGCGTAACGGCACCGAACATCGTTTTACCCGTAAGCCGAAATCCTCCAATGTCTGATAACTCGATCAAGTCCGCTGCCATTCTGGGCTCAGGTTCATTCGGAACGGCAATAGCCAAGCTGTTAGCGAAAGATCTCGAATCCCTGCTGATTTACGGTCGTGATTCCGACAGTATTGCGGCGATCAACAACGAGCATAGAAATCCTCGTTATCTCAAAGGAATTGAATTAGCCAAACACATCCGCGCGACAAGCGAGATCGCGGATGTTGTCAATTTCCCGTTAGTGATTTTTGCCGTGCCGACAAGCGCGACGAGGCAATGTGCCGAGAATCTGGCGGCGCATGGTTTGCCGAAAAGCACCGTGCTGCTTTCCTGTGCCAAAGGGATTGAAAAAAACACTGGCGATCGCATGAGTGAAATCCTTAGAAAATTTTTTCCCGAAAATCCCATAGCGGTTTTATCAGGGCCGAATCACGCTGAGGAAATTGCCACAGCTCAGGCAACGTGTGCGGTTATCGGATCGGATAATCAGGAAGTGGCTGGCGCATTGCAGAAACTTTTCACCAAATCCTATTTCCGTCCATACACGAGCACTGACCTTGCAGGAATAGAATTGGGTGGCGCGATCAAAAACGTCTATGCGATCGCGGCAGGTATGTCTCACGGCTTGGGGCTGGGCGACAATGCGGTGGCCGCTTTGGTGACACGTGCACTCGCAGAAATGACAAGGCTAGGCACTGCCCTCGGTGGTCAGCCTGAGACATTTGCAGGTCTATCCGGTGTGGGTGATCTTATTGTAACCTGTTTCTCGGTTCATTCACGAAATCATCGGGTCGGCCTTGCTATGGGGCAGGGGAAAACCCTCGATGAAGCCGTTCAGGAACTCGGTATGGTTGCTGAAGGTGTGCCAAACACCTATTCGATCTACGAGGCTGCGAGGAAAGCTAATGTCCGCACGCCTATTATTGATGCGGTTTACTCGATTCTGTATGAGGAAAAACCCGTTGCTGCTGCGATGACCGAGTTGCTCACACGGGATACCCGTATGGAATCCGAATGATGGGATAGATGGTTGTCGGCTTGCTAAGGCCAAGATGACGGATAAGGATGCCTCGAGACAAGCATGACGCCGTTTTTAAGAAAAATACTCGGGATGAATTGGGTGATGGTGCTGGTGATGTACGCACTGCTTATCTTCGGGGTATTCATGATCGAGAGTGCGGCACGGCATTTGCCGATCAGTCCTGAAAAATTAAAAGAATTCGGTTCTGCAGGCGCTTACTACGCAGACATGCAGAAGACTTGGATTCTGTTAGGTAGTATTGCTTATTTTGCAGCGGCATTTATGGATTACAAATGGATCCGTTGGTTGGGAATTCCGCTCTACTTGCTTAGCATCGGTTTGATGTTGATGGCGATGCAGGCAGATGATGACGTGCACCGTCTCACGATTGCTGGTTTGAGCTTTCAGCCAGCTCAGTTGGGGGTGACTTCGGGTATCATCATGATCGCATGGCTAATGCAGGATCTTCCGAGGTTATATCATAGGCTTGGAGATCCCTTGATTAAAATTGCCGTGATCGGGGTGGTTTCAGTAATCCCATTCCTCATGGTGATGAAAATGGGAGATATGGGATCGGCACTCGTTCTCATTCCTGTAGTCATTATCGCTCTGTTAGTCTCATGGATTCCATTTAGGATACTAACGTTCATCGGTCTGACTTCTGCTGGGATCTTGCCCATCATGTATTTTGTGGTTTTGCCATTGGTCTCCGAACGCGGTCCGGAACGGATTGATCTTTGGTTGCGAATGAAACAGGGCCAGGAGGTCGATATTAAAGATGATGGTTATGCGCCTCATAATGTTTCGATGGCGGTCGGGAAAGCGGGATGGAAAGGATTGGGATGGATGGCGACATCTGAACAAGGCTCGCTTCACGACAAGCGTTTCATACCTCATCTCACTGCCCATAACGATTTCATCTTTGCCGTGATTGCTGAGGAATTGGGTTTCCGAGGGGCGTTGCTGCTGTTGCTGGCCTTTGCATTGCTGTTGATCCAGGGCTTGTTCATCGCTTTTTACAGTAGGGATATTTCTGGGAGGTTGATTGCATGTATGGTCGTGGCGCTGTTTTTTGCCCACATCTTCGAGAATATCGGGATGTGTGTGCTGCTGATGCCTATCACGGGTATTCCGCTTCCTTTGGTCAGTTACTCAGGAACCTTTGTGGTGATTTGCATGTTCCTGTTGGGAATGATCCAAAGTGTCTGGATTCATCGTCACAGCAATCGCATTGAAGTCGAATAAGTGCGATTCAATCCAATTCGAAGTTTAAAATAAACTTAAGCCAATTGACCACGGAGGCACAGAGAAAAACCGAGATCACGGACTTTTAAAAAAACAGTCTAAGTTAAAGAGTGTATTACTGTGTCCTCAGATTTCTCCGTCTCTCTGTGGTTAAAAATTGATTTATTCATTCTAACTTACGAATTCGGGTATAAGTATCTCAAATATCTTGCTCGATCGATTTCAGGGTGAGGAAAAGGTCTTTCCAACGGTTCTGTTTCGGTTCGATGCTGCGTTCCTGTTCAACCAGATGCTTGCGTATCGAACCAAGGCATAAGGTGTATTCCTGGAAAAATGTTCTCAAGGCGTTTTCATAGTCCGATCTCAGCGCATCGGCGAACGCATCACACGTATCTAACAGAGTCATGCGGAAATCGTGACTGATGCGTGATTTCGTGATCAAGCCGATGATGATTCCACCGAAGATGAATAATAAAGATATTCCACAAAGTATCCATGGAACTAGATAAAAATCCATGATGCCTGTTATTGCGCCAGCGCAGAGAAAAATCAGAGCAGATGCGGTGAATGATTTGATCGCACGGTTGCGATTACGAAGTTCGCGTTCTAGATCTTTGCGGACGTATAGGTTTTCGATGGCTTGGTGTGATGCGCTGCCGATGCGCTCTACAAAATGATTTCGTGCTTTTTCCAACGCGTCATCAACAGGCAAAGTCTCATCCATAGGCAGGCCTATGGATTCGTTAATGCGGTCTCCGAGATCTTGCCAGTGTTTGAGGCAGGCGGTGACGATATCTTTACCATCATTCTCGGCCACCGACTCAACAGCTGAGCGGAGACGCTCGGTGAACAGTCCTTCTATTCTGATACTGGTGTTGTCACCCGTAAAGACTTTGAAAAATGACCTTATTACGCCAATCCAATTTCGCAGTTTCCGTGTAACCAAGATGGCTTCTGTCTGGAAGATTTCGGCTACTTCAGTTAGATGTTTGGGCAATCTTGAAACTAGGCTTTCGCGCATTGCATCGATTTCATCTTCAAGTGATCTCAGGAAATGATGATGATCTTTCTGAAGTCGTGTGGTGTTGTCGATGTGGTTATCGATCAAATTCAGCGTGTGAGCCGTCTGATCATGCCATGCGTCGAACGCGGATTTCCGTTTGGCCGAATGACACATTTTATCTGAGATGAAATTCTCCAATGCTTGGAATCCGCTATCCTGATAGAGCTTTTGATTCAGAACTTCGTTGCGCTTCGCTTCGGCACCCAACTGTGCTGAGATAGGAAAAATAGGTGTGACTATGCCTATACGTTTCATCGAGAGATCCGCCATGTGCTCCAGAATCACGGCAATATCCGCAGACTCTAGGGAGTCGCATTGTTGAATCACAAACGCCATGCGCTCGTAATAAGCTGCAGGCAAACTCCCAATCAGATTCCATGTGGATGCGCTCCATGGGTTTGAGGAAGGAAAGACAAAAAGGATGATTTCAGACTGAGGAAACAGCTGCTCGATGTTTTGTTTCTGAGTCTCATTTAGAGCGTTCGTTCCTGGAGTGTCGATGGGATTGAAATCGCGCAATATAGGATCAGGCAGAAATGTTTCCTGATAGAAATCGGAACTGCCGCGTGGTGAATCTGCGTGGCGATAGCGTATAATCTGCTGAGTCTCAGGGAGCGAGCTGACGGGGCAGATCTCATGGTCAAGTAAGCAGTTGATCAGAGAGGATTTGCCTGAATTGACTTCTCCGCATACCAAGAATTGAAAAGGCGCGTAGACTTCCTTTTCGCTGGCTGCGGTGTCGCAGACTTCACTGATATCTGTTGCGGTGATTTTTGCGAGTTCCCGTATTCCATGCCAAACCTGTGAAAGTTGATCACGGCTCGTAAAATAGCGCTCTCCGAATTTGAGATGGCTCACACTGGATTAGGGAAGAAGTTTCAGATGTCAGTAGGTTACGCTTGCGATAGCTGGTGCTCCAGCGGGTGGAGTGGCGATTTGCATCGCGATCAATTGTGACACGGTGACGAATTTAAAACCGCGTCTCAAAAGACCATCGAGAGCTTGCGGCATAGAATCGATGGTTTGTGCGTGAAGATCGTGGGCGAGAACGATGCCGCCTGGAGTTGTACTTGAAACGATTCGGTTTGTGATGACTGCTGTGCCGGGGCGTTTCCAGTCGAGCGGGTCGACAGACCAGAGGATGGTTGGATAACCGAATTCCCTGTGAACGAATTCGCGCTGACTCTGCAGGAGTCCGCCGTAAGGTGGGCGCATCGTGCGAGGACGAACACCTGCGGCGCGCCCGATGGAATCTTCACAGCGACGCAATTCCGTGCGGACTTGCGAATCACTGAGTTTGGAGAGGAGAGGGTGGGTTTGTGTGTGATTGCCGATCTCGTGGCCCTCAGCCACTGTGCGACGCAGCACGCTGGGGTTTTGGTTTACTGCATTTCCAATCACATAGAAGGTCGCTTTGATTCGTCTTGCGGCTAGAATGTCTAGCAGGCGAGGGGTATTGGTTGGGTGAGGACCATCGTCGTAAGTCATTGCGATGTAATTTCCAGAAACCATCACCCGAGAAAATGTGATGCCAGCGTTTCTTGAGAAATTGCTAGGGTAGTTACCGCCTTGGTTATGAAAGTTAGGGCGGTTTGGGTTGTTTGAAATCTCGCCAATCCCAGGAATTGCTTTACAGCTGGCTAGGGTCGCAGCGCTCACAGCCAGAGTGCTTGCTACAAATCCGCGGCGAGAATGGTTCCCAAGCGTGTTAAAATGAGTCGATAATTCATTGCCAGAAGCGTTAACCATAAATCTAATTAGTAAAGATGACTTAAATACTGCACATGAAAATAAAGATGTCACGCCTCTTATTGTTCCAAAATACCATTATTTTGGATCATTTTGGGAATTTCCATTCATCGACTTCTTCCATCGACAACTCGGCGGCGTCTATCTTGAATTTCCGCACATGAAAATTCTCCTCACCACTTGCAGCTATCAGGACACCCCCGGCCCACACCACGAACTCATGGCTGCCCAACGTTGGGAAATCACCCGCGAGCGCGGTCCGCTTTCCGAAACACGCATGCTGGAGCTTGCGGAACAAGGTTTTGACGCATTTCTCTGCGGGGACGATGCGATCACCCGCGCGGTTTTGGAGAAATGTGCGCCCAAGCTCAAAGTCATTTCCAAATACGGGATCGGGCTCGATAAGATCGACCTCCCAGCCACCAAGGAAATGAAAATTCCCGTGCTGTTCACCCCCGGCGTGAACCACGACACGGTCGCCGAACACACCATCGCCCTGCTTCTGGCGATGACCAAAAATCTCTACCCGTCCATCCAAGCCACCCGCGAGGGCAAATGGACGCGCCTCACCGGCTACGAACTCCTCAACAAACGCATCGGCCTGATCGGCTTGGGTCGGATCGGCCAGGAAGTCGCGAAACGCGCCCATGCCTTCGGGATGGAAGTGCATGGTTTCGGAAACTTCTGGCCGGAAGACATCGCCGAGCAATACCAGATCACCCGTCACCATGATCTCGACAGCCTGTTCGCGGCCTCGGACATCATTTCCCCCCACACCAAGCTCACCCCGGATTCCCATCATTGTGTTAACGCCGCGCGGCTTTCGCTCATGCCTAACAACTCATGGTTGGTGAACACAGGTCGCGGCGAATTAATCCATCAAGCCGATGTCATCGCCGCACTCGATTCCGGAAAGCTCGCGGGTTACGCGACGGATGTGTTAGATGAAGAGCCACCTGCTGCAGATCACCCACTCCTGCATCACCCGAAAGTGATCGTCACGCCGCACATTGGTTCAAGGACTTTCGAATCGGTCCCACGTCAGGCGATGAAATCTCTCACGAATCTCATCAACGCACTCGCCGGAAGCGGTGAGACAAATTGCGCGAATGGGGTGATTTGATTCGGGGACCGCGATTTTTCAACTCGCTTCGTTAAGGTAGGGCGGCTTTGACGCAAGCCGCCGTATGAAATGAGAAGAAAATGATTCGTCTCAAATGGGTCTCAGCTACCCGTTGGCACAGCGGTCGCTTCATCGAAGCGACCCTACTATTCCATGTCGTAACTGGGACCGCGAGTCTCCAGACTCGCCTCTAAGGGCGGCTAGCAAGGGATAAATAGGATTTATCATCGGTTCCCCCCGAGCGGCAAAGTTCCGCAAGACTGGCTTGAGCCTCTTTCATTTCGTACGTAGCAGCCATTTAAATTGGATAGATAGAATTAGAGCGATCCGCAAGACGCAAAAAAGACAGGAACCGCGATTTCTAATCGCGACCTCGTGAGCGAAATATCTAAAGCCAACGCAGCCCGTTGCAGTCGCGATTGGAAATAGCGGTTCCTTTCGGTGGTAAGTTTTTTCCAACCCTCATCTTCAAACCTTCCGACCTTCATCAACCTCCATCTAATCAAAAAAAGTCTGGATATCATCGCGATTAGCAAAACCACTCTCGTCCTTGAATTTTTTGAGGGGTTCAGAAGCCGAATCTGACCAGCCGCGCTCAGAGGCAAAATCATTCCAAGCTAATGTGGGTAGGTCATTTGGCTCAGGTTCATTTTTGACACAGTAATCCCAACATTCGGCGTCTGAATCACCTGTTAGAACGCATTCGGCAAACTTCGTGTAATCCAATTCTAGATAGCCCATGATCCGTGCGTCAAAACCGCCACCCATTCATTCGTAAAAATCAGCCCGCCATTCGTTCGTGGCTTTAAGCCTGATCTTATCGATCGAGAGACCAAGAAAAACTAAGCCAGCGATTTTATCGTATCGGCCTCGTGGATGTCTTAGGGCAGGATTACCGAACCAATGGCATGAAGAGTGCCATCTGGGTCTCGGTATTTGAGAGTGTATGTCCCCGGCGAAACCCGAGTGACTTCAATATGACCTGGATAGCTGCTTTTTCTGTTGGAACTGGTAAAGCTCGCAGTCAATAGAATGTCTGACCCCGCGACCTCGGTATCGACTTTCTCGATCCACTGGCCCGAATGGACGATCTGCGTCTCAAATTGAATCGGTATCTTGTATGATCCAGCCCCAAGTACGGCAGGGGCTCCGATAGTAATCCCGCCTTTGGTAAAGAAGTCGCGTGACTTCTCGTCCGAACATCCAACAAGCGCAATAGCGGCCAGAATCAGTATAGCTTTCATAATCTGTTTTAT
>JBILAN010000021.1:0-37190 GCA_044354135.1 Luteolibacter sp. | reverse complement strand
CGCCCAACGTCTTACTTTAAAGCCTGATCGATAAGTCTGATGAATTTTGATACAGAAAGCGCATGGGGCACCTGGAAAGCAAAAGGTCTATCTGCAATAAGTATGGCTATAATCGGCATACTTCCGCCAGTAGGATTGATGCGCTCACTTGCCTTCATGCTTCGTCGTCCGATTAAAAAAGGCAAACAAGAGCTCTACGATCGAAAGGTATGGGGTCTTAAATTGCGGCTTAGCGCACGTGGAAATCTTACAGAGCAGAGGTGGTTAACCATGCCTAATTTCCATGATCGGTTAGAGCGATTGGCTTTGGCAAAAGTTCTCACTAAGGATTCGGTATTTCTAGATGTGGGCGCGAACGCCGGTTTCTATACGTTTTGGGCATTATCATTGAAGCACTCAGGTTTGCGAGTCTTGTCAATTGAGCCTACTCCGATATTGTTGAGCCGCCTCCGATACAACCTCGAGCAAAACCAGTTACAGGATTCAGTCACACTATTTCCGTTTGCAGTTACTCCTGAGCCATGCGAGCTCACCATCGATCAGCACGCTGAAAATATTGGTAAAAACGCAGTGAGTCATTTTGAGGTAACAGGAATCAAAGTCATGGGTCGTCCTCTGTTGGAAATCTTAAATGAAGCAGGGGTCTCTAAAGTGGATGCGATGAAAATTGACATCGAAGGATTCGAAGTGCCCGTGTTAACGGCATTTTACGAAACAGCCCCCAGATTTTTGTGGCCTAAATTTATTATTGGTGAAGTTGTTGAAGAGCGAGGTGAGCCTTTGAAACATCTTTTGCTTTCCAAGGGGTATCAAATTCAATGCTGTAACAAGATGAACGGTATCATGGTGCTTGAGAAAATGTTCTAAGCTTATCATTTTCAGCGCTTTATTCCTCAGCGAGATCACTTGCTTCAACACGGTTTTTACCTTTATTTTCAGTTCTGGAACCGCTGACCATGCACGTCAGACCTTGTTGTCTTCTCAAAGCTAATTGGTTTACTCATACATCGTTCAGGCCTGCATGAAGACTCTCCCTATTACGGGCATCACGCTAAAACACTTCTCGCGCACCCTCAAGCACTTCGTTACAGTCAAATGCAAGCCATTCATGCTAGATGAATGACCAGGACATAATTTTCTTACAATAACGGACCAAATTTACAAACTTACAAACGAATGCTAACGATTTGGGTTATTGACGAAGCGAGTCCCGGTCACCTTAGCCAGTCCGTTGGCTTGGCTGAGGGCTTGGCTAAAGTTACGCCATCTCAAATAGTTGTAATCAAGGGGAGGTCGAAGCTTCGTGGTTGGCAGCGTCCGTTTGCACAGTGGATCATGGGCAAACAAGGCAGGCCGCTGCCGGATCGTTTGATGCGGCAGGTAATAGATTTAATAATCCCCGAGCAAGTCGCGTCGCCCGATCTGATCATTTCTAGCGGAGGAAAAAGTGTATTTGCTGCCCGCACATTATCACAGCGACACCATGCGCCATACGTTTACATCGGAGAACGCAAGCCGTTTCCTTCAACGTGGTTCGATCTAGTGATCAGTCCCGTTCCTGGAGAATCCGCGAACAATTCCATTGATATTGAATTGATACCGACTCCTGTCAGTCCGCAATCGCTCGCGGAACATGGTTCCGTCCAATCCGGAACATGGTGCATGATCGTGGGTGGAGCTTCTAGAAGTCATCTTTATGAGGATGACGATTGGATTGCATTGGCTCGCCAGATGAACGATATCGCAGAGCGCGAAGCAATCCGCTGGTGCGTGACAACTTCGAGACGGACGGGGGCACGTGCTGAATCACTCATTCGGGATCATTTGAATCCTCAGTTTTTGAATGAATCCGTTTGGTGGTCAGATGAAAAGAAAGGAAAGTCGCTTCAAAATTTGATGGCGATATCTGAAGTCTTATTCGTTACTCAAGATAGTATTACGATGGTGACGGAAGCCGTTTCAGCAGGGAAGCCCACGGTGGTAATCCGACCAAATGCCACCAGCTTCCGAGGCGATTCGTTTCTACCTAGTTACTATCAGCGTCTGGAGCTCAAGCAACGAGTGATCCGAACCACGGTGCAGGACATGCATCAAGTTTCAAAAAGCGCATGGGAGGCTCTTTCTACTCTCAAAGAGCCATATTTGGAAACGATAGCGCGGGAGACTCTGGATCGCCTGCATACTGATGGGTTTCTAGGCTCGCAGTGATCATTTACTAGTAAGATAGTAAATGCAGCGTCTCAAAGCTCTGGGTATAGCTTTAAGTGATTCCAAGATGAGGTATTTGTATGCCGCGAGTTTCGTGGGGCGTAGGCGGATGACGTGCCAGTGTTTATAGACACTATGAAGAATGTCCTTCAAACTCATCGATGCTCCTACGGATTTGGTGATGCCTTGATCAAGGTAGCGCTTGTAAACTGAGTCATGCGGGAAGGCCCAAATCTTCGTGTGTTGGGCGACATCTGTGAAAAAAGGCCAACGGTGTGAACTCCGGAAACGTGGATCAAAACGCAGTTCCTTCAGAATCCATGCCGCAATCAAGCGTCCTTTATCTCCACGAAACTTGCCATAAATATAATCATCCACGTAGTCGAGCTCGCCCTCTTTCATGATTCTACGGCTGGATTTCTTCTGCTCGCCATAATTGTTTGACATGAACCAAGAGTATTCTGGATGAGCGTGAATTTGGACGACAGCAGCCTCGAAAAAATCCAAAGCATAGGTATCGTCATCGTCCATGATAGCAATGAAATCGACGTCGCCATCTGCGGCAAGCTGATCTAGTCCGGTGTTACAAGCCTGATTGACACCTCCATTACTCGCGCGCGTGAAAAATCGAATGCGGGAGTCTTCAGAAAAGACCAGCTCGACGGACTGGTAGTCCACGCTTGAGAGGTCATTGATTACAACCGCCTTCCAATTTTGATAACTCTGCGCTTGCAGGGATTTCAATGCGATATCTAGTAAGTCGGGCCGGTTAAACGTCGGAATTACCACCCCTATCATCAAATTTTTGGATGGGGGCATACTAAAGCTCATGAGAAAAAGGATGTGACAGGCTAGGGACTTTGGACAATCCTTTTTGGCGAAAGACACTTTGATTACATGCAAGCACAGCCCCAACAACGAAAAAATAGACTGGGTAAGCTTATTTACAAAATCTGTCATTTCCGCTCTGGCAAACTTTACAAAGCCTGCCGCCGAAACTGGGCGCGGATGAGGGGAGTCCCTCTGGTTCATTTCCTGCACATTCGCAAAGCGGGCGGATCGGCCATCAAGAGCGCATTGTTACCTCATTTAAAAACAGGGTCGTGTCTGATTGAATGCCACCCGCATCGAATCACAATCCAACATATTCCGGTTGGAGAAAAAGTGTTCTTTGTGGTGCGCGATCCCATCCGCCGCTACCTTAGTGGCTTCACCTCCCGCATGAATCAGGGTGCCCCAGCTCATTACGTTCCTTGGACGCGAGACGAGGAGGTCGCATTCGAACGGTTTCCCACGCCTAACCAATTAGCGCTCGCGCTGGCCAGTAAGAATCCTGATCTGCAACGTGAGGCGCTTTCCGCAATGAATTCGATCAGTCATGTTCGTTCTTCTTATTGGGATTGGTTCATTGATGAGTCAACCCTAAGGTGTCGTGCGGGTGATGTTTTGATGGTGTTGAGGCAACGACAACTCAATAAGGATTTTGAGAAAGCTGTTAGGTTATTGGATCTTCCTGATTCGGTGGAGCTAAGTGATGATCCAACTACAGCCAATCGCAGTCCGGATTCCGCAGACCAGCGTTTGGATGCCGAGGCTGAAGCGGCTTTACGAATTTATTACGATAAAGACTACGCTTTCATAGAAATTTGCCGTGAGTTATTTGATATCGAGGGAGATGTTTAGAGTTGGAATCAATCTTTCCGTTTTCTCGCAGACTTAATGTTGCATCCCTATTGAATTGAAATTAAGCAGATATAAAGAATGAGCGATGAAATTCCAAAGCAGGTCATATGCATGAAATGGGGAAGCCTGTATGGCGCGCATTATGTCAACTGCCTGTATGCCATGACTCGCCGTAATCTCAAAGGCTCACTGCGCTTCGTTTGTTTGACGGATAATTCAGAAGGTATTCGTGAGGAAGTAGAATGCCACCCTTGTCCTGAACTAGACATTCCTATGCCTCATCGTAACCGCGGCTGGAGAAAACTCTCCACCTATGCGTCAAGTCAAGAGCTGTTCGGATTGCAGGATCAATGGCTTTTTCTAGATCTCGATGTGGTGATCACAGGCCAACTGGATGATTTTTTTACTTATGAACCAGAGAAAAGTTTTGTCGTCATGAAAAACTGGAGCCAACCAGGAAAGGGGATAGGCAATACGTCAGTCTATCGCTTCAAGGTTGGACAAGAATCTTACCTGCTTGATAACTTGCTGCAACATCAGGATGAAGTGTTCAGCCAATACACGAATTCACAAACTTATATCAGTCGTAATGTGAAGGAATTAACTTTTTGGCCGGATGAATGGTGTGCGCTGTTCAAAGTACAGTGCGTGCCGTCTTGGCCTCAACGTTTTTGGCAAGAACCTAAGCTGCCAGATAGAGTAAGAGTGGTAGCGTTTCCTGGAGTGCCAAATCCCGATCATGCCTTGGCTGGTATCTGGCCAAACAAATGCTCTCTTCAAAAGTGCTACAAGTGGATTCGGCCAACGCGATGGATAAGCGACTACTGGCGGGAAGACTAGAGACCCTGGCTCAGCTCTAGGTATTGGTCGGTGATGAGATCTGCATCAAAGCGCTCTAGGGATTCGGCGACGAGTTTTGGATCAGGAGCCGGTGTTGTGAGTGTCGCCAGCATGGCTTCTGCGAGCGCGTCGGCATCTCCGGGTTTGACCAGGGGACCAAGTTTACCATCTAACAAAATTTCACGAGGACCGTTCGGGCAGTCAGTGCTGACCACCCGCGTGCCGCTTTGAAGAGCCTCGATCAGCACGTTGCCAAGTCCTTCATTTTTTGAACTGAGTACAAAGATGTTAGCTCGACGCATGTATGCTTTCGGATGGGTGACAAAGCCGGGGAGGCTGACACGGTTCTTAAGCCCCAAGTCGTTCACAAGCGCTTCGAGTTGTTGCCTAAGCATGCCTTCGCCAAGAATGATGAGCCGTGCATCCTGCGTTTTTATTACTTTGGCGAAGGCTTGAATCAACGTGGTGAAATCCTTTGCCGAAACCAATCTGCCGGCGGAGAGGTATGTAGGTATCGTTTGTGAACTCTCGCTTAGCCATGCGTGACTGCAATCATCTGGCTCCGGTGTGGCCGTTCGATCAATCAGAGGATTATAGATCACTTTAACGCGATCGGCATCGATGCCATAATTAGAGATGATATGCTGAGCGACTCCTCTAGAAACACAGATGAGTTTACGCATATGATTCAGCGTCAGCGAAACGTGTTTAACCATGCGCGTATTACCGCTCAGACCTTTGCTCAGGGTGCTGTTTATCACAAAGTGGGTTGGCAGGCTCGGATGCTTGGCGCTGATCTTGGCAAAGACATGGGCATCGTTGAGTTTGAACACCAAGATCAGAGGTCGCTCGATGCTTTTAAGAAACTTGGTGATTTTTGAAGCCAAGAATAGATCTCCCATTGTATTTGGAATGCGAGTGACAATGACCTTTGGGCTCAGGTGATCCGGATAAGGGATGGCTCCGTTGCGAATGAGTAAGAGGTGGACGGGTAGTTCATGTTGGCAGAGCTTGTGTAGCAGCATCTGCATGGATCGCTCAATGCCGCCCCACTCATTTGTTGAACTGACGATGATGTAGGATCTGGAGCTAGGCATATGTGCTTGGGATTAAGCTTCATTAGGGCGGGCCACTCCCTTAAGGTAAATCCCTGTGAAAGAGTGTTAGGAGCCTTGTTCAAAGGTATAGCCAAACATCTCTATTTCGCGGCTGTATTTTGCTGCCACCAAGTCAACCATTTCTTGATCATAATAGATGGAGTAATGCTTGCGGCTGGAGGCATTACGATGTGGTAAACGATGTTCACCGATGCCGATTTTTTTACAAATGAAGGCGAAGTCAGAGGCAAGGCTCTCAAAGCGCATAATGTAGTCGACACCAATATCTCCTTCGGGAGTTCCGTCTAGTGTTAAGTAGGAAATGGTGGTTGGACGCCTTTTAAGAAGTTCGATGAATTCTTTACGGATAAATTTCCCTGCTTTTCTATGGGGCGAAAAATAATAAGAAATCATTCTGTCCCATGGATTTCTAACGCATCCGAATTTGAACATACTTGCGTAGAGATTAGAATCCAAGTGATCTATGTAGAGCTTCAAATTAGAGTGTTTATTAATCGGCGCATTCTCGCTTTCGACGCCAAAGCGCTCAATACCATCTTGGTCATTTTTGGTGACAATCCGATCTTCAGAAAAATCCTTGAGTATGTTTTGAATGGAGTTCCCTGCGGTTTTGGGTACATGAACGAAAAGAAACTTATTAGCTAATGATATCATGAGTATTGCGAGTTAAGTTTTGGTTTGAGTGATGTATTTTATTCGAGAATTTTGTCCATTCGGTATCCGAAGCGCTGAAGATCGAGTCCAGTGAGTTGTTCTAGCTTCCGGTTACTTGCAACAATTCCTGGTAGCACGCGCTTGATGACGGAATCTGATACAGTGACTTGATCTTTCTCTTCGCCGTGCTTGAACGAATAATAAGGCAAAGATAAAATATTGGTCAAGTGCCAAAGTATCCTCATCGAAACTCTCTTGAAGATGTTAGATCTTTCTAGATCGGCTTTGAGCTTCAGTTTAAAAACGCGTTTATTACGTTGGTAGCTGACAACTTTAAGTAAAGACGGTGCGTAGTTCACGCGCTTTTCTGAAATGGATGGCTCGTGGCTTGGGTCTATGAACTCGGTAACACCGCACACGAAAGCTTTTGGATCAATACGCAACAGTTCGAAGGGGATTACTTTTACTTTGTCGACGCCAAAGGCCTTTTGGTATTCCTCGATCACCTTGTCGTAGCCATCTTCGTGGCGATTAATGTATTCATCGATGTGCCGTTCGGTGTGTCCCCGGCGCCAATACATCTTGTATTGAGATACGGCCCATGCGATTTGCTCACGAATGATGATGATGATGTAGGCGTCTGGATAAGCCTCCGCGAGTTTCTCGACAACTGAGCGTTTTGGATTTCGATACTGTGAAACCTCCATGCGTCTTGTGTCCCAGAACATGTCAGTGAAGGAGTGAAAAAGGTTAGGAACGAAGCCCTCGTAGGAAATGATTTCGTAGTCTTTTTCCGGCTTATCACATGGCATTACCTCCTTTATCTGTTTGCGGAATTCCGCGGGATCAGCATCGCTTAACAGCATCCATTTTGTGGCATGCGGTTGCTTGGTCAGATCGACAAAATTACCCATATCGGGGAAGACTTCCTGTTGTAGGTATGTGCTTGCGCATTTTGGATACCCGATGTGAATAAAGGTTCGTTTGGTTTGTTTGTCCATATTGATAATATATCAGTCGGTGAGATATGCCATAAAGAGGTCAACTGAATAACGATTAAGCCGTTTCGAATGAATAGCCGAAGTAGTCAATGGCTTCACCGTGAAGCTTGCGTACTATTTCAATCGATTCGTCATTATAGTATTGTGAGTAGTGCTGTTTAGCCACGTGCCGAGCTTTCTGATGAGGAAGCTCCGGCAAAGGCAACTCAAGTTTGTTACATAATCGGGCGAAGTCTTCGGAGAGGTGTTCGTAGCGTCCCACGAAATCAACAGCTAGCTTGCCTTTAATGTGGGTATATGGGGTGAGGGTATCTATTTCTAATTGAGATATTTTTTTGGATTTTAACCAGCGATTAAAATCAACTTCTTGGGTGCGCATTTTCTTAATATCCCAAAAAAAACGTGAAATAGTGAGGTCCCAAGGATTGCGAATAAAACAGAATTTATAATACGATTCCCAGACTTCAGCACCGAGCAAGCAGCGAATTTCCTCGGCTTCGACATGAGCCCGGTTTTTGTCACCAATTTGGTCGATATTCCGGCTAAAGCCTGAACCTGAAATCACATCCTCTGGTTCACAAAATGTAGCCAAGGCATGTTGTATGCTGCTACCGGCAGTTTTTCGAGATTTGACAAAAATAAACCTGTTTTTGTGTGCTATGATCATAACTAATATTTGGATTTATGATTGACGATCATTTACGGGGGCTTTGAATGATCTGCTCGTAAACCTTTAAGGTAGCCATCAGCATTTTTTCTAATGTGAAATCGGCGGTGATACTTGGTTTTAGTTGATGACTCAGAATCTCCTTTGTCCGGTCAGTCGCTGCTGAGACATCGCCTGGTGGAACGAGTCCTTGTGGAAATGCTACCGATAGTTGTTCCTCTACTCCGCCGTGTTGGTATGCAATTACCGGTATCCCAAGTGCTATTGCTTCCAAGGAAACACGTCCAAAAGCTTCAGGAAGATTAGAGAGTGAATATACGATATCGGATATCGCCATGATTTCTTTGATGTCAGAGCGGTGAGGGATAAAGATGATATCTTGCTCCAGATGAAGGTCGCGAACTAATGCTTTTAGATCGGCTGCAAATTTTGATCTTTTCGAATGGGGTTTGCCGACGATTAAGCCGCATATGTTAAGCCCATCACGCTTCAATCTAGAAATCATACGAATGAAATTTTCTTGGCCTTTCCAGCGGGTAACCCTGCCAGGTAGCAGTAGGATGACGTTGTCTTCGAGGCTTGGATAAGCTTCATACCACTACTTTATACACTTATCGTCAGGAGTGAAAGCCATTATTTTGAATTGGCATAATACATTCAAACTCTAGTAATTGGTAGTAGAACTTCAGTGGTTATCCCGCTTTGGGGCTGACTGGGCCGTGTTTGTATTTCGATCTCGATGTGGTGATTACTGGCGATCTCCAGCCGCTAATGGCAGAGTGGTCTGGACGTCCGCGTTTCATTCGGAATTGGGTGGGCGAAAAAACAGCCCGCCGCGAACACTTCGACCGCATAAACTCGTCCGTCGTGTTGTATGACGGTTCTGTGTGCGGGAGGATCCTCGAACGTTTCTATGCGGATCGAGAGGAGATCCTGCGGCGCTATCCAGGTGACCAGGGCTTCATCCATGACTGCCTCGCCGATGATGCGGAGTTTTTTAGAGAAGGCCTTTGTGTGAGCTTCAAGCGGCACTGCATTCCGCGGTTTCCGTTAAATCTGTTAGTCGTTCCCAAGATACCGGATGGCGCGGCGGTGGTGGTGTTTCATGGTAAGCCAGACCCGCACGAGGCGGCGGCAGGTTTCCGCGCGGGGCGCCTGAAACACCAGTGTCGGCCCGTTCCGTGGATTGATATAGGAACCAAAAATCCACCGCCATAAAAAGTGTTCAATCTGTTTCGTATGGGAGCTCACACAAAATGATGAACCTTAGAAATAAAAATTTTATGCGAATCCGAGGTCGTAAAATCACATCAAAAACTTCAATTGATTTTTGACTTGAGCGCTTGTTGTTTTGATCTCAAATCATCTTCTCTCTCGACTTAATAAGGGAAAACGTTTTTATAATTTACGTATAGAGCACACTTGTCAGAGCTGTTATTATCTGAGAGCTAATGCGCAGATTAAATATTTAGATGAAAGTTTTACAGATATTACCAGAGTTGAATTCTGGAGGGGTCGAGCGCGGGACGCTGGAAGTTGCGGACTATCTTGTAAAAATGGGACACGAGGCACTTGTGGTTTCCAACGGGGGTAGACTCGTGGAGCAATTGGAGAAATCCGGGGCACGGCACATAACTATGCCTGTAGACAAAAAGAACTTAAGTTCCTTGTTCCAAATAAGGCCGTTCAGGAAACTTCTAGAAAAGGAAAAGCCTGATATTCTGCATATTCGTTCCCGCATTCCTGGTTGGATTGCCTACCTGGCATGGCAGGGGATGGACAAGGCGACTCGTCCCCGCCTTGTAAGCACTGTGCATGGTTTTTATTCTGTAAATCGATATTCAGCGGTTATGACAAAAGGTGAACGGGTGATTGCTGTTTCAGAAAGCATCAAGAAATACATTTTGGATAACTATCCGAAGGTTGAAGAGGAGAAGGTCACTGTTATTCATCGTGGCGTATCTCTCCAGGAGTTTGATAGTGATTTTAAGCCTGATGAAGGTTGGCTAAATGATTGGCACAAGGAGCATCCTGATTTTGAGGGTAAGATTATACTATTGTTACCCGGACGAGTTACCCGTTGGAAGGGGCAGAATGATTTTATACAGATGATTTCAGCGTTGAAGAAAGATGGATTGAATGTTTCTGGTTTGATCGTTGGAGAGACCCATCCGAAGAAAATAGAATTTGAAACCGAGTTGCGGAGATTAGTGAATGAATTGAGTTTGGAGAAAGAGATATTATTTTTAGGCCATCGATCTGATATTAAGGAAGTGATGGCTGTTTCTGATATTGTTTACTCTCTTCCTAGTGATCCAGAGGCATTTGGCCGCGTATCCCTAGAGGCTATGGCATTGGGTAAGCCGGTTGTTGCGTATCAACATGGTGGAGTGGAAGAACAGTTATTGGTGGCATTTCCAAAAGGACTCGTTCCAATTAATGACATCACCTTGGCGATTGACCGTACGAAGGATATTTTAAAGGCTCGCTACAAGCCAAGTATTCCTGTGGATTTCACGTTAGATAAAATGCTGACATCAACTTTAGAGGTTTACGAACAGATTATCAAATTACCACGATCCAATGATTGTAAGTCATAAATACAAATTCATTTTTATCAAAACGCATAAAACTGCGGGGAGTAGTATGGAGATGGCACTCGCACCATTGTGTGGGCCGGATGATATCGTGACTCCGATGGAATCAAATGCTGATACGGATTTGCCTAGAAATTACCATGAAGATACATTTCTTGGGCGTATATATGCGCGATCACGTTGGGCTCGTAAGTGTATCAATCGTCACTCACCCATTCTTGGAAAATGGTATTACGAGCATATGCCGGCAAAACGAGTTAGAGAGTTAATTGGGGAAGAAAAATGGAATAGTTATCACAAATTTTGCTTTGAGCGTAATCCATGGGATAAAGTGGTATCCTATTACAACTGGAAGAAATACGGCCAGCGCAAGCCGATGCCTGAATTCAAGACATGGGTGATGCAAAAAACCCACCGCTTGCCGCTCGATGCTTCACTCTACTTTGAGGACGAGAAGTGCCTGATGGATGAGGTGCTGGAATACGATCAATTCATTGTTCGATTCAGCGCTCTTTGCGAAAAACTTCAGGTTCCATTAAATGGAGAAATGCCACGCGAAAAAACAAACATCACGCAACATAAGATAGATTACCGAAAATTTTACGATGAGGAAACCCGTGATAAAGTGGCGCAGGAATTTGCCCGCGAAATCCGCTTGATGGGTTATGTATTTGATCCACAAAGCTGATAATGCAATGAAAATTCTCTGGCTCAAGGATTCAAAAACCGGTCACCTGCACAAAGCTAAGGGCCTGCTGAGAGCGATTTCTGATCTAAAAACGATTGAAATTGTGGAATACGAAGTGCGTTGGCGGTGGTCGGGTATTCGTGCGGTTCTCTCAATTCTTGGAGAGCTAGGATTACGACTTCCCATACGCTGGTTTCTTAAAAATTCTCCCGATTTAACGGATATTTCTTTGATCCTTTCCGCAGGTGGTTCGACTCAATGGCCGAATGCGGCAATGGCCATTCAATTTGGCAAATCGAATGTTTTTCTCGGGTCTCCTCGCCAACTTAATCCCAAGTATTTTTCGTTAATCGCATTTCACGATGCACCATCACAAACCGCTCCGTATTACCGCTTCGAGATCATTCCCTCGATGGTTACACCCGTTGCCGCGCAAGAGGCTGCGCATCTTGCTCACCTCAACGACTCGCGCACTTGGGGAATATTGATTGGCGGTGATGGAGAAGATATTAGTTGGACAGAAGCAAACTATCGCGCAATCGCCGATGCATTCATCGCGGTTGCAAAACGACAGAGTGTGAAAGTTAGGATCGCCACGTCGCGAAGAACGCCTCCACAGATCGAAATAATACTACGCAAATTATTTCAGGATGCTAACATCCTTTCGGAGTCCTGCTGGTATCATCAACGCGAAGTTACAGCGCCCTCTCTGTTGGCTATGATGGGAGCATGTTCAAGGGTGTATGTGACGGCCGATAGCATGTCGATGACGCACGAAGCTGTGTCTTCCGGTCGCCCAGTTTTTGTCATCCTTCCGCCAATTAGAGGAAATTTGCGCTTGATGAGCAACTTGGCGCATTTGGAATCTTCCCGATACATTGTATTACAGAATATTTCTGATCTAACAAAAATCGATGTCTCACCATCCGATGGTTGGCAGATCATTACTAGCGATCCCACCCAAGGCCTTGCACAAGCTGTGCTTAATGCGCACTCTTGTGGCTTGTAAAATTCTCGCAAACTACGAATCACTTCCTTACATCATGAGCAAAAAACCTTATCTTTACGCGCTGGTTCGGATCCGAAAATCCGGCAGTCAGTCGCTGGTGGAAATGATCACTTCGGCATTGCCGCAGAGCAAAATTTTTGCCATGCCGCCGATTCCTCCACTAGCTGATATGGGCGTGGATTCATTCGAAGATTTCCGACGTATTCGCCGCACGAAGAAACGTTTGCGCAAAGTATTTCAAACACTCAGCTATCCCAAAGCATGGGATATCCTTAATACCACTGCACACGTAGGCGATATCGTTTCCGGGCATTTCATGTACGGCACACCGGTCCTGCCCGACTGGGATCTGCGCTACATCACTATGGTGCGTGAGCCAATAAGTCGTTTGTATTCTGAATACCGCTATTGTCGCCAAAGCTATTTTCAGCGGCCAGCTTGGAGGCGTTGGTACCTCGCTGGTCGACTCAAAGTTGCAGGCAAAGGAAGTTTTGACGATTACATTAAATACCTTCACTCGCAGGGTGATCGCTTTGCCAATCCTCTCGTCGATTACGTCACTGGCGGCGCTGCCGTGACAGATCCCTACAAGTTCCTGAAAGCCAATTACTTTCATTACGGAACCATGGAACGCATGGATCTTTTCGCCCAACAACTATCGGTAAAACTGGGGGCCTCGGCCTCGACAGTCTGGAAAAATAAAACCGAGAAAGTGCCTGCTATCGCAGGAGAAGACTACGACGAAACTTTTTTGGAAGCTCTGATTTCGAAAGACATCCAGTTATACAATGCTATTAATGCAGAGTATGATAATGTCTAACGAAAGAAAGTCAGGCACGCAAGCTGATGCCAAATTTTTCGTGAATCTCTAGAGATGTGGTCGTAACTGGTGAATTACCCGATGCGATGTATTCGAGAAATTTACTATCCTCAAGTAAATGCCCACGCACGGACAGTTGCTGATTACATGTGGTGTATTCATGCCGACTATTAAATGAAAATCCCACAAGAATAACTTCAGCGGCCCCCGCCCACAACGCGACTACGGCCATGAATAATCCATTGGAAACATTCGCATCGATGGGATAGGCACCCCACCACTTATGGCCCATGGCCTCGCCAATGATCAGACGCTTGTCATACTTGGAAATCGGATAGCATTTCTTAGCCGAAGCACCAATCTCTTGCAGCACTGTCGAGCAGCAATGGTAGGCATTTCGCGATACCAACACAATCCCTAACTGTTTATCGCGCAGCACAGCCACTGTTGCTTGTGCGTAAGAATCGGCATCGTTGAAGATGGCACCATTCAGAAACGTCACATCCGGAACCACATGAAAATACTTGTCCGCAGAATGCACCGAGCCATTCACACAAAAATAGCACGCATTTTCAATCACTGGAACAATCGGATCCGGAGCGGAACCAATGACGATGCATGTGCGTCCTGCCATCGTTTCACGCAACACGCTGCGCACACGGCTCAATTTCGCAAGGTCGCCGTAGTATCGATCTCGAAAAAAATTCTCCATGGCTAGGGTTTGGCGACGACTTTGAGCGTAGGCTTGAAGCCGAAACGAAATTTCACCGAACCGAAGCCTGCGCGTTTGAAAAGAAGCGCTAAGGAATATTTGTCGAAATAAATCAAATGCTCTGGAGGACGGAAGGTTGTCCACTCGACTAGTTTATCGATCTTCTTAGGCAACGAGAAGTGGCCCACATCCGGTGTAGTAAGAAATAGCACGGCGTCCTCCGCCATGACTGAGCGGATCGAACACAGAAATTCATAAGGGTTCACCAAATGTTCGATGACCTCACTACAATAAATCACATCGAATTTTTGGCCTTCGGCAGCCAGTAATTCAATTCCGGCTGCGCGAAAAGTTGCACCTGGAAAATGCTTTTGGGCACGCTCAACTGCATCAGCATCGACATCAATCCCCATCGCCCGATAACCGAGCATGCGCCCCGCTTCAGTCGCAAAGCCGAGATTGCAACCGACATCGAGAAACGCAAGATTACCGCGATGTCGCAATGAAGCGATGCGGCTGCGAGCCCTCTTGATTTTCGATTGCATCTTGTCCTTATATTGCTTGGACTTATGGTAGTTGTTGTAAAAATCAAACAACTCCTGCGCAGAAGGAAAAGGATGAATGAAAAGAACGCTGCACTCTTCACAGCGATGGATCGCATAGCCATTTTTAGTGGCAATCGATGCGTGTTTTGGGCTTTCACAGACGGGACAGTTCATAACACGGTCGGGGTGACAGGAGAGTTCGGTTGAGAGCGGCAGAGCTCTTGATATGTGCGCATTTGTCGAAGCACCAGTTCTTTATCCGATAAAGCTTTTTCCAGTAAGTCACGGGTAACATCAGTCACAGCGGGTACATGATGCGGCATTTTGGCATCGCGTGCGAAGGCTAACGATTTTTTGCGATCCGTCACAGGCAACAACGGCACTCGTGCAATTGAACCGAGGATCAAACCGTGCAGTCGGTTAGTTACAATCAGACTGCTCGCACGAAACTCGGAAATGACCTCTTGCCATGTCGCTGGCGTGTGGTACGGAATCGAAAATTGAGCGGCTAGCGATTGAAATATGCGGTCGTCTTCCTGAGGGCATGTCGTCAGCAGTTCGATCAGTACGGATTGTTCCAGCAATCGCTCGATTGCAGTGGCTAGGATTTCTTTTTGGCCCTTGACGACAAAAAGCACACGCTCGCGTACGCGACCTTCAGAGGGTTCGACTTCAGCGACGGCATCGGGCAGCGAGAAAACGCAATCTGCTCCATGCACGCAGGGTACGCTAAGATCGTCCATGATCTTTTTCGTTAGGCTATCCCGAACGATCACCGGCTGCTTCAATCGGGTGAAATACGATTTCAATAAGCCCGGAGGATAAAGGGCGACAATGCTCGCCTTCAGCGAGAACGGAAACGAGTAGAGATTCGGATTGATGTGTTGTAATGCCATCAGAGTCCCAAACATCGCCAGACCTAATTCTTTGCCACTCCATTGATCGCCACCGGCGAAAAATATGGCTTCGTACGCCGCGAACGAAGCGAACGAGGACTCTGCCTGCTTCGCAAACGATTCTATCAGACGTGGCTGAATCCACCCACGGAGAAATGTCGATAACAGTAGCTTCTCATACGATGTAGCCCCTTTGTAAAAGCTTGTCCCCGGGAAAGCCATGTCGTCATTGAATTCTCGGAATGCCTCCAAGCGCATGGCATCGATCGGCACAAGCGGATGAGCGTAAACGTCAATGCCTCGCCCCGGATAAGCCGACTTGATTTGATGGATCATCGCCTGCAAAATTGCAAAATCACCGAGATTACCTTTCAAATTAGCGAACAGAATAGCTATCCGCTCGCTTGAGGATTCATAGCTCTGATTACTCATGTGAAAATCGGCGAATATAATGGCTCGATGCCGCGTGTCTCATAGTCAACTCTCCGGAAGAATTTCATTGAGAATGCGTTCGATGCCTTTTTCCGCTTGTCTGGATTGAGGGTAGATGGAGCGGGCTTTGAGGAACCAAGTGAGGGCGGAGCCGGTTTGTTTTGGATTCCGATTTTCAAATTGGCGGGCTTTGTCGAGAGCGAGGGTGAAGTCGGCGACTTTTGGAGTAAGGAGTTCTAGTTCACGGCCGAGTTTTGGATCGTCAGGGAATTGTTCGCGGATGTCGGCGAGTTGTTCCCATGCGCTATAATTTTGGCCGACGCGGGAGAACTCGGTTGCCTTGCCGAGAGCGGTCTCGATGGCTAACAGATTTTGTATGATTTGCTTAAATGCATCTTCACGTGTGGCATCGCCTTGGATAGCGGGAGCGAATTCGTATTGGCGTTTGGCGATCTCGCGATAGTTGCCCTCGGAAAGTAGGCGGTCGAAATCGTTGCGAGCAGTGACAATGGCGCCGGAGTTATTTACGAGGGTGCGGAATTCTGATAGCTTCGGATTGGTGGGCCAGATTTCAGTAGCCTTTTTGATTTTTTCCTCAGCCTTTTCAGATTCTCTTTTGAGGACATGGTTTTTGGCATCTTCAATAGCGAGATCGGAAGCGAGGGTATAGCCGGAAATCAGTGAGTCGACTTTGGATGAAGGGAAATCCTTAGCGGCGGCTTTGAGTTGATCTGAGAGGACTTTGCCACGGACATAATCGCGGGCTTGGAGGGCTCCATAGAGTTCGTGAAGATCACGGACATACAATCCAACACGGCGTTTTTTCTCTAAAGGTAGAGTGGCGACGGGATTGAGATATTCTCCGAGGGCGTATGCTTCCATGAGGCGCTGAGAGGCGGAATGAAGTTCATTTTGTGCGAGGAGATGGTTAAACGCCTCGATGTATTTATCAACCTCGCGTATGGCTTCGTTGGAGAGTGAATCGAGAGATGAAACGGTTGGAGAAACGCCTAGTGATTCAGAGAAAAGTTTTGAAACATCGGAATTTTTGTCGATGTGTAAAGTGGTGTTTCCGTCTTTCCAGATTTGGTTATAGAAGCGAGCACCCATGAGCACGTGTTCGTAGCGGCGCTGCGCGAACCACTGGATCATGTTGACTTGATACTGGGTTTTCGTGCGGATGGTTTGTGCTTCTGACTTGATGATGTTTGTCTTTTTCAGCGCTTCGATTTCAGCAATGCGGCGAAGGGTATCTTGGTATTTTAAAGAGTTTGATCCGGTGCCGGTACTCTGACTTTGAGTGTTGTTTCCGCTACCTTTTGCGCCTTGTCCAGCGGGTTTGGTTTGATTGAGGGTGGGATCTTTATCATTTCTAGCAACCCAGTCGGCTTCTTGAATGATGGATTTCTTTTCTTTTTCGATGGAGGAGTTGAGGTCGGTGAGTTGCTTGTTGTCATTTTTGGCAAGTAAGGCCATGTAGACTGCTTCTGCGAGGGTAGAGCATAGGTTGGCATCTCCAGGATAGGAGGAGGCGCGGGGTAACATTGAGAAAGCTTCTTTAAGATTTGGGGGCTGTCCCCGAAGGGGCGAGATGGCTTGTAGGATATCTGCGATGGTTTTGCGGTATGCTTTTGCCTCAGCATCGCTTTCAGGAGGTTGATTGAGATATTTCTCAAAACGTGCTTTCAGGAGGCGGTTGTCTCCAAGAGGAATGGTTACACCACCGACTTTGATGGTTTCGGCGGAGGGGTCCAGCATGGGAATTTCTTCTCCGAAGGGAGAAGATGGATTGTTTTTTGGCTGGGCCGGACCTGTATCGGTTGGAGTTTGTTGAGTCTGAGGCTGCGTGGGCTGGGTCGGTGGAGTGTAGACCTGAGAGAAAAGTGGCATGGAGGCCACTAGTGAGAGTAGGGTTGTTAGAGTTCTCATGGTTTTGGGTTCTTTGGGTTTTTACGACTCAGAGGCGTTTGATGGCTGTTGCTACCGCAATTCCGCCATCTTTGATTTCGATTTTAAAAGCGTAGCTTTGTTCACGGTCGATGTTGAGATTGTTAAATTTATCAGGAATTTGGATGGGAAGAATTTCATCGCCTCCCGCGGTCTTAACTCGAATGCTGACGATTTGTCCGTCGGATGGGGTCCAACGAAGTTTCTCATCAATTTTCCCTTCGACAAAAAACTCGTCTCCGCGGAAAGCATTGGCGTCATCGACGAAAGCTTTAACGTCGAGAGGGAAGGCATCCGTGAAGGATTCGGATTTTTTTCCGAGTAGGAATTTGCCGGCAAAGACGATAGCGATGACGGCGACGCCGATACCGACGAGGAGGATGGGATTAGTGCTGGAACTTGCGCGGCGAGCCATTTTTTAAAGGGAGTTCAGACAATATGTCTTAGTAATGGGATAATTAAAGTATTTTTGACTGGGCTGAAAAGCTTAATCCCATTGTGGGCGACGAGTTCCGATCCATGCGAGTCCGAGTGCTGCCAAAATGTGGATGGTTAGGGTGAAAAGGCAGGTATGCTGGTTGGATAGAGAGGTATCGACAACGGATTTCACAGCGCCATGGACTTGAGATTGGAGGGCCTCAACTGAGCCTGACCATGACCAGTAGGCGGATATGAAAGGACGGGTGAACGCTTCGATATGCTCAGGTAGGGCAAGGACGGCACCGGATAGGGGGAGTTGGAAACCGACAAGATAGATGGAAAGTAAGGAGGCTTGTTCGGCGGTCCGCATCAATGCGGATATGGCGAGGCAGATGAAAGTCATGGAAGCGTTGATCAGGAGCAAGAAGATGGCATGCTCGATAAATTCTCCTCGGAATGGCCCGAATATGTTTACGAAAAACGCCATCCATAGAGATTGTGCGATGATAAGACAGGATAGGAAGGCGATCTTTGAGAAGAGGTAAGCCATGGGTCGTAAGCCGCCGAATTTTTCTTTTTCGTATATTTGGCGTTCGCCAGCGATTTCACGAGCGGAGTTGTTAGATCCCATGAGTGCCAAGAGGACGACTTGGAACATGATGATTCCAGAAATGGCGGATCCAACTTTTGCCTGATCCGCTCTAACCGTTTGTATCTCCTTGATTTCCTGAACGATGTTGTTCTGCCTCATGTCAGAGAAGCGACGGATATTTCCTGATGCTTTTTCGCTGAACAGGGTGACGAGAACAGGGAAGCAAATTAGAATGGCCAGTTGCAGAAAGACTTGGCCACGATCTCGGAAGAAAATGCGCCAACGGCGAGAAAGCAGGGTAGCGAACTGGGATAGAAATCCCGGGATTTGAGTTTCTCTGATGTGGCTGGAATCGCATTCGCTTTTGTCGTCATCGGACTTGGGTGATACGACAGCAGAGGCGCGAAGATCCCCGCTTTCGATGAGTCGCTGGCGGTTTTTTTCCAGCATTTTGTAATAAGAATCTCGGTGCTTGTTCCATGAACTTTGCCAACGTTCTGATGGTTGTTTGGTCAGTCTCGGGTAAACTTCCTCGGTATCGTTGACCGAGAAATAATGATTGAGCTGCTCAGGTGGTCCGTGGAAAGCGACTTTTCCTTCGTGGAGAACGAGAATGGAATCGTAAAGCTCGAGGTGGGCGAGTGAGTGAGTGACGGACATAACAATACGGCCGTCCTTGCGTGAGAGATCGTGAAGAAGTCTAACAATTTCTCGCTCCGAGCGTGGATCGAGTCCGGATGTGACTTCGTCGCAGAGAAGAATTTTCGGATCGGAAACGAGTTCCATAGCGAGGCCGAGCCTGCGCTTTTGTCCGCCGGAGAGAACTTTAACCAGGCGATCACTAATAGGTCCGAGGCCGGTTTCGTCTAGCACGCGATCGATCCTATGATCAAGTTCCTCGGTGTTTCTGGATTTGACGCGCAGGCGGGTGGCTGCCTCGACAGATTCGTCAACGGTTAGAGGATCGTAGGCGATGGAGAACTGTGGCACGTAACCGATTTCCGATGGTGAAAAATCACCGTCTTCGGATAGGTTCCGACCATCCCAGATGAGCGATCCATCGGATTCTGGGTTGAGACCGGCAATGGTTTTCATGAGAGTGGTTTTACCGCAACCCGAGGGACCCACGATGGCCATGAAGTGGCCTTTGGGAATTTTTATAGAAACGTGGTCGACGAGATTTACATCTACGCCGTCTTTACGGATGGTGAAACAGACGTCTTTTAGTTCTAGCACGGTGAGAAAGGTTGGCTTTTAGTAAAGGAAATTGGCAATTGTTCTATCGTTTAGGGAAATTGTGTGGGATACTCAAGCTAGATCGTCAGAGTTTTCGAGAGGGATAATTTTGATGGTCTTGGGTTTTGTGGCGTGAATGTTGCCGATGAGAGTGTTTTTTGGGGTGTTAGAGTCGGAGGGTAAGGCGCCAGCATCGAGTGCGTTGCGCAGGGCGCCTTCGACGAGTTGACCACAGTGGATTTTCATGGGAGGAAGAGTGCCGAGATCGCCCGCGAGGTCTTGGGCGCTGAGATGGCGGGCTTCTTCTGCGGTTTTTCCTCTAAGAAGTTGGGTTGCGATGGATGCCACAGCGATAGCTGTTTGGCATCCAAAAGCTTGGAAAGATGCCCGATCGATGACTTTTTTGCCGTCTTTTTCGGAGAATTTCAGCCACATCCGCATCATGTCACCGCAATCGGGTGAACCGACCGTGCCGACAGAATCCGCATCGGTCATCTCCCCTTGATTTTGAGGGTTGGCCAGTGCGTCATCGATTTTCTTCTCGAAATCATCCATGCGCGGATGGTGCGGGGTCGAGTGAGAGTCTAAAAGTCTAAAAGTCGGAAAGTCGAAGGTCTTCTTCATCAAACCGCACCAGCGGTTCTGGTTATGACTTTTAGACGTTTAGACTTTCAGACTCTTAAGCCGCTTTCCTCAGCAAGGCGATCATCACGCCTTGGATGATGAGTTCATCGGTGGGGATGAGATCTGGGAATTTGGGGTTTTCTGCTTGGAGGTAGGTTTTGCCTTTTTGGGAAATGAAGCGTTTGAGGGTGGTTTCACCATCGATGAGGGCGGCGACGACATCGCCGTTGCGGGCTTCGCGTTTTTCGAGGATGACGGTGTCGCCATCGCAGATGTGGGCGTCGATCATGGATTCGCCGCGGACGCGGAGGGCGAAAGTTTCGTTTTTGCCGCGGCAGCCGAGTGAGGTGATGTCGATGGAGAGGCAGCCTTCGGGTTCGGGTTGGGTGCTATCGCCATAACCGGCGGCGATGCGGCCGTAGATGGGGATGTCGCGGATTTCCTCGCGGTCGAGTTCCTCAGGGAAAATCACGGCGCGGGCTTTGCCAGGTACGCGTTGGATGACGCCTTTTTTCTCAAGCGCGCGGAGGTGGCTCATGGCAGCGGTTTGGCTAGCGAAACCGAAGTAGTGCTGGAGTTCCCGGGTGCTCGGCATCAAGCCGGTGGTGCGGCTGGATTTGTGAAGATATTCGAGGATTTCCTTTTGTCTTGAGGTGAGTTTGGTAGCCATAACTTTTTGAACAGTGTTCTTCAGAACAAATGTTGCGGAGAAATGGCAATAGGTAAAGTAAAATTTTACATATGAAAAAATAAATAAGAACCACTGATGGACACTGATGAACACTGATCGGGTTCAATGAAACGTAGTAATAATGAAGATAAGGAAAGTTCGAGCGATCCATGGCTTCATATCAGACCTCTTCTGAGAGAATCTGATCAGTGTTCATCAGTGGTTCTCTTTAAAAATCACTCCACCTCAACGATCAGGTTAATTTCCACCGAAACATTCAGCGGAAGCGCCGCTGCACCGAGGGCGGTGCGGGAGTGTTTGCCTTTTTCGCCGAAGATTTGGACGAGGAGCTCGGAGGCGCCGTTGACGACTTGTGGGTGGCCGTAGAAATCGGTATCGGAGTTTACGAAGCCGTTGAGGGAGACGATTTGTTTGACCTTATCGAGTGAGCCGATGGCTTCTTTGATAACGGCGAGGCGATTGAGGATGATGATGCGCGCGCCTTCGACCGCGTCTTCGACGGGACAAACGGAGGGGACTTTGCCGAGGATTTTTCTATCGCCATCGATGGGGAGTCCGCCAGAGAGGAAAAGTAAATTTCCACTGCGCACGTAGTTCACGTAAGCGGCGACGGGGGTGGGGACTTCTGGAAGTTTGAGGCCGAGGGATTCGATTTTGGCGAGGATGTGGTCTTGCATGATGTTATAGAGGTGAGATTTGGGGCTCTGGAGTTGGAGTTTAAAGTTTAGGGTTTAAAATTTAACCATTCGCCGACCCGCTCCGCTGCTCTGCGGTGGGTGCCAGGATCGCCGAGTTGGGAGCTGACTTGTTGGAGTTGGGCAACTAGAGCCGCACGTTTATCGTGGTTGCTTAAAATGTCTTGAGTCCAGCGACTGACTTCGGTGGGTGACGCATCGGCTTGGATGAATTCTTCGACGACTTTTTTGTCGGCGAGGATGTTTACCAGACCGATGTATTTGATTTTCACTAACAGTTTACCGAGGAAGTAGGTGAGCCACGCCATTTTATAAACGAGGCAGTAGGGGAGGCCGAAGGTTGCTGCCTCCAAGGTGGCGGTTCCGCTGGCGATGACGCCACAGGCGGCGGTTTGCATGAGGTGATGGCTGCCGCCGTTGCGGAGCTCGATCCAATCGGTCGCGCCTGCATCGTCGATCATCGTGCGCATGGTCTTAGCAAGTTTCGGGGTGGCGGCGGGGACGGCGAAAACGAGATCGCTGCGCCATGCACGGAGCAGTTTGGCGGACGCTAACATCATCGGGAAAAGTTTCGCTATCTCGCGTTCGCGGCTGCCGGGGAAAAGTCCGACCAAATTTTCCTGCCTTGGTGCAGAGGTTTTTTCTAGCGCGAGTTCATCGACCAACGGATGACCAACGTGTGTGGTTTTGAGTCCGGCCTTTTCAAAAATGGGTTTTTCAAAAGGAAAGAGGCAGAGCATCTCATCGAGGAGTTCGACCATTTTCGGGATGCGTTTTTTATTCCAAGCCCAGACTTGGGGGCTGATGTAATAGACTTGGCGGGTATTTGGGAGTGCCTCGCGAAGGGCTTTGGCAAAGCGGAGGTTGAAACCTGGGTAATCGACCAATAATAACACATCTGGCTTGAGAGATTTCGCCTCGTTGAGCATTTCATGGAAACGCGCTTTGAACCAACTGTAGCGTTTGAGGACTTCGATCACACCCATGACCGCGGCGTCTTCCACCCAGTTGTTGACCTTGCCGCTGCTTAGGGCATGCATTTCAGGGCCGCCTGCTCCGAAAATTTCGATATTGGGATGGATTGCCTGCAATTCTCTCAACAGGCCAGCGGCATGAGCGTCTCCACTCATTTCTCCTGCTATGGTATAAATCCGCTTCACGGGAAAAACCTACCCAATGAAGCGCACCGGCATCAACCTCCAAAGCAAGAGCGTAAAGAGTTGGTGACAAAAACCCTTCAAACGTGCTTGAATACATGTAACATAAGACATGAAATTCATCTTTTTACTCATCTTTGTCGGCGTCTCGTATCTGGCTGGCTATTTGCTTGAGCCTTCTTTACGTATGCAGCTGACTGGTAAGTCTGTGGATTTTGAGAGACCTGACGTAGATTCGAAGAAAAAACCATCAGACTCCGCAGTGGATATAATTCCTTTTGAGTTGAATCCAGTCCTTCCTGCAACTCCGTCACCCGTGGTTCCTGTCACTCCGCCACCTGTGGTTGCGACAAATCCCGAAACTTTGCCGAGCGATCCTCCAATCACTCCAACAACACCAACAACACCGACGACGCCGACGACGCCGACGACGCCGACCAATCCTGAAGTCACACCGAACCAAACCGAGACTCCGGCAACCAATCCAGATGGACCTGTGCAAAATGCGGATCCGGTTATGGTTATGAAAGCAAGTATCGCCTCGCGTCAAATCTCCAAATTCACCGCGGCTCAGGTTTTAGAATGGCAGGCTGGATCAGGTTCGGAAACGATTGATGGCGTAACCTATCAGATTGGAAATGTGACCTATCAGGCGGAAACTCCGTTTGGTACGAAAAACTTATCTGCCAAAGCTTTGATTAAAGATGGTAAAGTGGTGCGCTGGATATCGCCGAAAAGCGGTATGCAAATCGAGTGAGATCCTCTGCGTTATCTCATCCAACTAATCCCCCCACTGTTTGCCCAACCACTCCATGACGTCCCGTGAAGCTATCCTCGCCCTCAATCTTTTGCCAAGCATTGGGCCAGTTCGTATTTCTCGTTTGTTAGATGCATTTGGCAATGCGGAAAAAATTCTAACAGCTTCATCCAGTCAATTGCAGCGCGTCGATGGCATCGGCAGTGAAACCGCCAAGCTGATTGCTGATTGGGAAAATCTGGTCGATCCAACGAAAGAGCTCGCCGAAGCAGAAGAGCGGGGGATTTCCATCATCACTCGTGAGGACGATTCCTATCCCAAATATTTGCTCCAAGCTTATGACGCGCCGATACTGCTCTACGTGTGGGGAAAAATTTTACCGCGAGACAAACATGCGATCAGTGTGGTCGGCTCGCGTCGCAGTACGGCTTACGGCACGTCAGCGACGAAGAAGCTAACCTATCAGTTAGCGCATGCGGGCTTCACGATCGTTTCAGGGCTCGCCCGTGGAATTGACACCACGGCGCACGAAGCGGCACTCGCCGCCAAAGGTAGAACCATAGCGGTGGTGGGCTCCGGATTGGCGCGATTATATCCGCCGGAAAACTTGGCCTTGGCGGAACGCATCGCGAATGGGAACGGAGCTGTGATTTCGGAATTTCCCCTGCACAGGCCGCCGGACAAGCAGACATTTCCGATGCGGAACCGAATTGTCGCGGCATGGTGCCAAGCGGTTTTGGTTACCGAGTGCCCCGCGTGGTCGGGTTCTTTAATTACCGCCAATCTTGCATCGGAATATGGAAAATCCATTTTCGCCGTTCCGGGACCCATAGACAAACCCTCTTCGGCGGGTTGCAATCAACTGATCCGCGAAGGTGCCACTCTCATCACCGATGCTTCTCAAATCATCGATGACATGGGTGAATTGCCCTTTTCATTTCAGAACGAAGAACCACAGCAAAAACCCGTCGAGTCGCCCGACCTTCCGGAGGAAGAAGCAAAAATTTTGGCCGCTATGCCCGCGGGCGAAGAGCTCGCGGTCGATCAATTGATCCAACAAACGGGGTTACCCTCATCCGCTGTGACCGCTGGGCTTTTCAAGCTGGAATTGCGCCGTTTGGTCAGACCGTTACCGGGTTTTCGCTTCATCCGCAGGTAGTAAAAACAGCCACGGGGATTTCTCACGAAAATGTTTTCCTCCTTGCATCCCGCGAAAATCCCTGCCTAGTCCCAATTCAGACACAACGCTTTTCTAGAAATCAACTCCATGGGAAAAACACTCATTATCGCCGAAAAACCCTCCGTTATGAACGATCTCTCCAAGGCTCTCAGCCAGAAATTGGGGAAGTTTAAGAAGGTCGGCGCAGGGCGAGATATTCATTACGAAAATGACAATGCGGTGATAACTTCAGCGGTCGGCCACCTAGTTGAGCTGCGCATGCCAATGGGGCCAAATGGAAAAAAACTCCCATGGAATTTCGGAGTTTTACCCGCTATTCCGGAAACCTTCACCCTGGATCCCATCGAGCAATCCGAGGCAAAACTCAAAAAAGTCCTGAAATTAGCGAAACGCAAAGACGTCGACCTCATCGTTAATGCCTGCGACGCCGGCCGTGAGGGTGAACTCATTTTCCGCTATATCATGGAAATCGGCGAGGTGAAGAAGCCCTCCAAACGTCTCTGGATGCAATCCATGACTACCGGAGCCATTGTTTCCGCATGGGAAAATCTTCGCACCGATGAAGAAATGCAACCGCTCGCCGATGCCGCGAAATGCCGCTCCGAGTCGGATTGGCTGGTTGGCTTGAATGCGACCCGCGCTCTGACCTGTTTCAACTCACGCCACGGTGGATTCAACATCACCGCTGCTGGCCGGGTGCAGACCCCGACCTTGGCTATCCTCGCCGCTCGCGAAAAAGAAATCCAAGCATTCACCCCAGAAGCGTACTGTGAAGTGCACGCCACGCTGAATGTCTCGGCGGGTGAGTATTTGGGAAAATGGATAGTGACAGATTTCAAGAAATCCGAGGACAAACCGCACGCCAAGCCGGAGCGGATTTGGGAGCCTGCAAAAGCGCAAGCGATTGTTGATCGTTGCCAAGGCAAGCAGGCAGAAATTTCCGAGGAGAAAAAATCCAGCACGCAGATCGCACCGCAACTCTACGATCTAACAACTCTGCAACGTGAAGCGCCGTTTTCCGCGAAGGGAACTTTGCAAATCGCCCAAGCGCTTTACGAGAAACATAAAGTACTGACCTATCCGAGAACGGATTCGCGTTACCTTCCGGAAGACTACGTCCAGAATGTGAAGGATACGATGAAGCAGATCGCTAACAGCGATCTCGATGCTGCGAAATACGCCAAAGCCGTGCTCTCTGGAAAAAGCGCGGACGGCCCGCATCTCCATCAGTCGAAACGGGTTTTCGACACCAAGAAAGTCTCTGATCACTTTGCCATCATTCCCACCGGCCTCACCGCGAAGCTTTCCGATACGGAACAAAAAGTTTACGACATGGTGGTGAAACGCTTCATCGCCGTGTTTTATCCTAATGCGGAATTCGAACAAACCACCCGACTCTCCACCATTTCCCACGGAAAGGAAAAAGATGTTTTCAAAACCGAAGGCCGGGTTCTAACCGTTCCGGGTTGGTTGGAAGTTTACGGACGCAAGATCGGAGTCGCTGCTGGAAAAGATGAATTGGTCTCAGTAAAAGCCGGCGAAACAGCGAAAGCTGATCCTGTGATATTGGTGAACGAGGAAACCCGTCCGCCCGCACGTTTCACAGAATCCACCTTGCTTTCCGCCATGGAAGGCGCGGGAAAACTGCTCGTGAATGATGATGACCTACGCGAAGCCATGGCCGAGCGCGGACTCGGAACTCCAGCCACCCGTGCGGCGACGATCGAGGGTCTCATTTCTCAAAAATATCTTCTCCGCGATGGACGCGATCTGCATGTCACCCCATCCGGCCTGAGATTGATTGATCTCGTGCAACAAATGGAAATTGAGGGACTCTATTCCCCCATGCTCACTGGAGATTGGGAATACAAACTCCGCCAAATGGAACAAGGTCAGTTGAAAAGACCTGAGTTCATGAAAGAGATCGTCGCTTACACCGAAGAGATCGTCGCGAAAGCACATGGCCTTGCAGAAGAGGCGAAAAGCCACAAGTTCACCGACGTCGAGGTCGAGCACCCGATCCATGGTAAACTCATCTTGAAGCAAACCGAGGCGACCTACGAATCCCGCGATCCTGAAATTCCGCTGAAAATCAAAAAGCACATCGCAGGTCGCTTGCTCACCGAAGATGAACTCCGCACCCTGATTTCGAAAGGCGTGGTCGGACCGCTGCAAGGTTTCAAATCCAAGTTTAACAAACCCTTCGATGCTTCACTCCAGATCGATGCGAAATTCAAAACCTCGTTCCTCTTTGAGGGCGACGACGATAAAGCGCCTGAACTCAGCGAAGAAATGCTCATCGGTTCAGTGAAAACTTCAGATGGGAAAGAACACAAGGTTTTTGTAACCGAGAAGGCTTATCACGTCCCGGACATGGTCACCAAAAAAGATCCGCACGGCATCCGTATCGGTCGTTCGATTCTCCAAAGGGAAATTCCCGAAGACCAAGCACTGAAACTCATCTCCGAAGGTAAGACTGATCTTCTAACAGGATTCGTCTCCAATCGCACCAAACGCAAGTTCGATGCCTTTCTCACCTTTGACTTAGTCACTGCAAAAATCGGCTTTGATTTCCCGCCACGTCCCGTGAAGAAAGTCGCGAAGAAGAAGGCGAAGGAGGAGTAATAGCTGGAGAGCCGGTCTCCGACCGGCTATTACGGTTACAAAAATCCCCATGCCTAGCTACTTAAATCTAACTGTCATTCGTTGTGCTGACATCGAAGTCTCGGTGGTATTTTATCGCCTGATCGGTCTTTTGTTTGAGAAGCATAGTCATGGTTCCGGTCCAGAACATTACGCAACATCGGAGGGGAATTGGACTTTTGAGTTGTATCCTGCTTCAGTAAAATTTCCTGTGTGTAGCTCTACACGCATCGGATTCGCGGTGGATTCATGTGATACGATTGTCGAACAATTGCAGCTTGCGGGTTACGCGATCGATTCCATGCCGACCGATTCTCCATGGGGTAGGCGAGCGGTTGTAGTGGACCCAGATGGGCATCGGGTTGAGTTAACTGCGCTGGCATAACGTCATATCGCGCGTTTCTGCGATCCCTGCCGGGATCGAATATTTCTTTCGGCTGGTATACCCGGGGTCTTCGACCCCGCGCTAATTTCTGTGATCCCTGAGGGATCTTTGATGTTCAAACAACACACAATATATGAGGATTGCGGAGCTTGACGATTCACGGGCGATCGCTACTTACATACGAGAAATGCAAGGATCGAAAAATATTCCACACTGGCACACCATGCGCAATCTCCTAGCTGCTCTCGTTCTTTTCTCATCCGCATCCTGCGTGAATGATTCCTCCCATCACGCAGTAAACGAGGATCCTGCTGCGACTCCAGAACAGATTGCGGCATGGAGAAAAAAGCATGGATTTGTGGCGGCGAGTGAAGTCGAAATCGCCCAAGCAAAGCGCATGGAAATACAATTTAAAAACAAACGTGCTGTGTCGCCGGGTGGAAAATTGCGGGTCGTTTTTCGATCTGGCGAGTTAGTCGGGGATCCTGGATATGGTGCCAGCACAACTTCCGCTTACCAACTATCGGATGCTTCAGGTCGTGTGTTGATTTCCGCGCCCAGTAGAGTGGTCACAAGTAGATCGGAATCAGATATTCAAGATATTCAACTTGTATGGTTTTCGGCGGATGGATCCCAAGTGCTGCTCTATGAAGATATCAGGACTTGCAACGGACCTAGCCCATTTGTGATTTTATTTTATCAGGATGTTGAGAGTCATCCAATCCATTGGAGGGCTAAATTCTTTGATCTGGGCGACACGTTGAATATGCCATTTGACGAAGGTGACAATGCCGAATGCTATGGCATGATCGGCAATCAAATTCTCATCCGAAACACCAGAGAGGGAGTTTCAAAAATTCATATCGACCGCCTCAAAAATACGTATCCCTTTCCTTGGACTGAAGGTTAATTCTACCGGAGAGCCGTGTCTCCGACCGGCTTCTTTTCATAGCGCCGCAGGCTTTGGACTGCTGGGATGATTCCTGCTCTTGCGTTGGGCGATATGACTCGGAGCGATGGGTCACTACCGGTTCTTTCCGTCTATATCTATCAACCCTGAAAGCTGCGGATAAGAACCGCAGCAGTCCAAAGCCTCCGGCGGATGAATGCCCCCATGTATCAGGGTGTAGCAGAAATCACCTTCTTGCACCAGCTCAAGGCCATGAGCGAGTAACCCGTGCCGTAGGGTTGGTGGTAATCGTAGAGCGGGTAATCCCACCACGAGCCGTCTTTTTCCTGTTTGGAAACGATGAGTGCTGCGAGTTTTTCAGCGTAGGGTTTTTGCTTTTCCGCGGGAAGAAGTCTAACAGATTCGGTGAAATAATAGATGCCGTAATAGTAGAAGTAGCCGGAAATTCTGAAATGGATGTCATGGGGTTTCGGGCGTTTTCGGGCGATGGAAAGCCAGCCTTCGCGGGCGAGAAAGCGATCGGCCCATTCGATGATGACTTCGTCGGTGATGCCGTCTCTTCCATATACACGGAGCGCGGCGTTGCAGGCTTGCGAGCGTGCGAGGGAGCCAGCAGGGCGGTTGATATCGGCGCGGGGGCGCATGATGTGCTCGTGAGAGTAACCGTAGGATTTGTCTGGAAATTGCTGGCGCTTGATGGAGTCGAGCGAGGTTCCGACGATTTTATCATTGAGCTTGAGACCGAGTTCTTTACGACCCTCATACATGGCTAGCACAACCGTGGCTGAGCTGAATGAGGTGGTGATGCCTGTCGGTTTTTGTGAAGTGAAATCATCAAACAAATCGAGATAACCAAAACCGCCGTTGACGTCCTCGTATCTTCCGACGAGATCGATCTGTTGTTGGGCGAGGGTTTTGTAGAGAGCTTTTTTCTCCTCGTTTGTTTCCCGCTGATGAAGGCGGACTAGAGAACGCAGGCCGTAGGCGTGACCCCAAATGTTATAAGTGGTCGTCTGATCCGCACGGCGGAGTTTGGGAAGATGTTCGATGGACCATGCCGCGCATTTTTCGATGGAGGCAAGAGTCTCGGGTCGCTTGTCTCCGGAGTCGATCATGCCGGAGAGTGCCAGTCCCGTAGCACCGGCGCGGTACGCGTCATGCGCACCGGGCAGTGGCGCGTAGATATTGATGTGCTTGGTGCGGGTCGCACTGCCCCATGAACCGTTATCGTTTTGGTCGGCGATCAAGAAATCGACCCCACGGGTGATACAGGCATCGATGTCTTTAAGGGTGACTGGGGGAGGGGTCGCGGTTTCCGCTGAGGCAAAACCGAGCAAAAGGAAAAAGGTTCCCAGAATTCTGGTGAGTTTTTTAAATTGGATCAGCTTGCTCACGGCGGGACTCTAGACGTGAATTTTTATAAATCAAAGGAGAGAAATGGGAGATGTTGTGAACTTCCACTATTAATTGAAATGTGCTCACAAAAATTAAGAGAACCACGGATGGACGCAGATGAACGCGGATCGGATAGTTTATTGAGTTTTTATGGTACATAAATTGGCATTAAAAAGTAACTGCCAATTTAACCTCGCGTGAAATCTGTGTTCATCTGTGTCCATCCGCGGTTCTCTTTTTCTCTAGAATATAATTACAACGCGTGGATGCAGATTTTGTGCTGCGTGCAGAGCTGGGTGACTTTTTCTTTTTCTAACAGAAGTGTTTTTCCTGCCTCAATACCGATAGCGATGATGCCGGCTTCGGCACAGTTTTCGATGGTTTGCGGACCGATGACTGGGACATCGAAGCGGAAGTCCTGGTTAGGTTTGGAAACTTTGACGAGCACGGCGTCTTTGTTGCGGCCGAGCTCGCCGCCGCGGCGGATGCAGGCGTTGGTGCCCTCGAACGCTTCGACTGCTAGGACGGTGCCGTATCTAACAACAACCGATTGGCCGATATCGAGGGCTGAGGTTTTTTTCGCGATATCGAAACCGTATTCCAGGTCTTCGAGTGTGCGGGGTTTGATGACGGGACCGATGACGTGGCCGGCGGATGGAAGGTGATCTTCGAGGAACGTGGTGGCAGGTAAAAGGCTGATACCGTCTTTGGCGAGTTCCTCCGCGATAGCACCGAACAAGGTCTCCGCGTTTCGTTTCTTCACTTTCGCTAGCATCATCAGGATGCGGATGTCGGGGCGGAGATCGAAAAGATTTTTTGGTGAAATCTGTCCCATCATCACTGCCTCGGTCACACCTTCGCTAACGAGAAACTTGATGAGTTTAGAAAGTTGGCCGACGCGCACCCAGCGGAAGGCTTCGACCTGAGCTTCGAGATCGGCTCGGGTTTCATTTTCAAAACCGACGACCACAAGGCGGGTGTTGGGTTCGGCTTTGCGAGCGGCGCGGACGAATGTTTCCGGATAGATTCCGCTGCCTGCGATGATGCCGATGCTGCGCGGAGTGGACATGCTGCGTTGATTTGACTCGGGAAAAAAGGAAGTAGCGGCTGTGGGAATCGAACCCACACTCACAAGGAACTCGATTTTGAGTCGAGCGCGTCTACCAATTCCGCCAAACCGCCGTTGCTGGGAAAAGATGGTTTGGGTCGGCGCGATGGGCAAGTTCTAAACTTTAAAAAATTGAGGTATAGAAATTTCACCGCAGAGGTGCAGAGGTCGCGGAGGGTCGCAGAGAATGGAAAGAGTTGTTTTTCCAAGCTTCGCCTTGTCGCCGATATGCTAGCCCGCTAAGCCAGAACTTCCAGTTTTTGCTTAGATAGCTCTGCGACCCTCCGCGACCTCTGCGACTTTGATCTCGCCATCCGGCGATCCCCTGCGGGCGCTCGTTGCACTCACATCCATGTCGTTCCACTCCATTGCGGTGAAAAATTGGATTATTTCTCCGCAGCAGGGACAAACTTCAGGCCCACGCCGTTGATACAGTAGCGTTTGTCGGTGGGGGTGTTGAAGCCTTCGCCTTCGAATACGTGGCCGAGGTGGCCGTCGCATTTGGCGCAGACGACCTCAACCCGGACCATGCCGCCGGAGCGATCGACCCTTGAGATGACGTTTTGGGCTTTTGCCGGGTCGTAAAAAGAAGGCCAGCCGCAACCGGAGTCGAATTTTTCCTTGGAGCTGAACAACAAGGCATTGCAGCCCGCGCAGTGGTAGGTGCCCTCGCCTTGTTTTTTGAACTCATTGTAAACCTCGCCGTGGGCTCTCTCCGTGCCGGCTTGGCGGAGAATGCGGTATTGTTCGGGGGTCAGGATTTTTTTCCACTCCTCATCGGTTTTCACGACTTTTCCGGCGGGTTCTTCAGGAGATTCTTTACTGGGTTCCATAGCTTTTTCTTTTTTCTTTTCCTCGGCACAAGCCGCACCGAGACCGAGCGTGATGATCGCAAACAGTAAATTGACCTTGGTTTTCATGTGATGTGGGATAGGTGAGGGTGAAATTTATTCCGTGTGAGGGGAGTTTAACTTGGAAACCTGTTTTTTGAACCACGAAAAACACGAATTTCACGAAAGGAAGAAATTATACAAATGGCAGTAAGGCGAATATGGCCAGTGGTTTTTGAGCCACTGATGGACACAGATGAACACTGATGGATTTGGATTCTAATAAGCCCGTGAGGGTAAGCTGTTCTGACTTTTTTGTGGTTCCTAATTCTTGAAATAGGTTTTAAACAAACTGCTCGGCGATGACGCCTTTGCCGTAATCCCGGTTCATGCGAGCAATGTGATCCACGGAGATTTCTTTGGGGCAAGCGGCTTCGCACTCGTAGTGATTGGTGCAGTTTCCGAAGCCTTCGCTGTCCATTTGGCGAACCATCGCAAGGGCGCGTTTTCGACGCTCCGGCTGTCCTTGTGGCAGGTGGCCGAGGTGGGAAATTTTTGCAGAAGTGAACAGCATGGCCGATCCGTTGGGGCAGGCAGCCACACACGCACCGCAACCGATGCAGGCGGCGGCGTCAAAGGCACTGTCGGCATCGCTTTTTGAGATCGGGATAGAGTTCGCATCCACGGCAGAACCCGTGCGAATGTCGATATAGCCGCCCGCAGCAATAATGCGATCCAGTGCGGAGCGATCAACGATGAGGTCTTTGACGATGGGAAATGGATTGGCGCGGAATGGCTCGATCCAGATGGTGTCACCATCACGGAATTTACGCATGTGCACTTGGCAGGTGGTGATGCCTTTTTCCTTGGAGTGAGGCACGCCGTTGATGGTGAGCGAGCATGCTCCGCAAATGCCTTCGCGGCAGTCGTGATTGAAATGGATGGGATCATCACCTTTTTCAATAATCCGCTCATTGACGATATCCAACATTTCTAAGAAAGACGCTTCAGCAGGTATATTTTCCGCAGCGTAAGTGTGGATGCTACCTTTGGACTTCGGTCCGGATTGACGCCAAACTTTTAGGGTGAGATTCATGAGAAAATGTAATGTGATTCGCTAACGCAATTAAGGAAGATCAAGAAGGCTCAGAGCGCAAGGAGAAGATCATCAGAAGTTTGGTTCTTGTTATTTTAAGCGGACTCATGAGGCTAGCGCCATGCAGCGGATCTTGAATCATTGCACTGTCGCCATCTTTCTCCCCGCAATACTGGGATGGGGAGGAGCGGCATTATCGATTTCCGCGTCTGAACTATATGGCTGGAGTTTATTTTTATTCCTTCCCATCGCAGTGAGCTTCTTGTCGGCTTTTTGCTGGAATTACAAGCGGGAGAAAACCTTTTCCAGTACCTATGGAATGACCTGCTTAAGTATCTTGGCACTCGGGGGATTGGTCATTGTCTCGGCTATGGACGGACTGATCTGTTTGTTTATGGCGTTTCCTCTCACGATGGCTCTCGCACTTATTGGGGCTCCACTTGGGCGTATGGTCGGTTCATCACTCGGGGGTATGAGCGGCCCGACGATCGCTTCGCTGCTTTGCCTCAGTTTCCCCTTTCTGCTGGGATTTGAAAACTCCACCAAACAAGAACCCGTCACTCGAAAAGTGGTATCTTCCGTTCTCATCGATGCCCCGATAGAAGACGTATGGAAAACCGTCATCGCGTTTCCGAAGATCACCGATCCACCGACCGGTGTTTTCCGATTCGGGATAGCTTATCCAATCGAAGCAAGCATCGACGGCACAGGTGTTGGAGCGATCCGATACTGCCGATTTTCAACAGGAGATTTTGTGGAACCGATCACAGTTTGGGATGAGCCTAACAAGTTGGCATTTGATGTCTCTGAAAATCCTGAGCCGATGAAAGAGTTATCCATATACCAAGACGTCCACGCACCTCACCTCCACGGTTTCATGGACTCGGAAAAGGGACAGTTCAAATTAACCCAGGTCGGAAAACAAGTTCGGTTAGAGGGGACGACATGGTACAAGCACAGCATCTCGCCAGAGTTCTACTGGGGTGTCATTTCTGATCAGATCATCCACAAGATTCATTACCGCGTTCTCGATCATATCAAAGAACATGCGGAAGGGGTGGCGAAGCGTTAGAGTATAGCGCAAACCAAGATGACAAAGGCGATGATGTGAAGTAAAAGCACGCAGCGACAAATCATGATCATTCCTTTGTTGTCCTTGGCCTTCGAAATCTCAGCCGCCTCCTGCCAGTCGATCCAAAATGTCACTCCAATATTTGCTCCAGGAGTGTATCCCTTGCCGTTACGGCGGCAATAAGGGCGTATCGATAGCAACCACAATAACATAGTCGCTAAGGGGATGATGAGGATCGCGACCGCCATGGATGTCTATTTATGCCAACGTTAAAGCAATGGCGGCGCTGGGGTGAAGCTCAATATTGATCAGACGGTTTGCTCGGCGTCGCCATCTACGGCTTGTTATGTTCTTTGGTTTGTTAGTGTTGCCAGTTTCGATTCGACCCAACGATTGAGGCTCGTACCCTCTTCCTGACTGAGAGCTGCCAGCTTACGGTGAAGTTGTGGATCAATGCGAAGAACAAAATTCCCTGAGTATGGGCGATCCGGTTCTTCACCACGCTCGGCACAAAATTCTAAATAGTCGTCAATCGATTCGTGAAAGGCGGCCTTGAGTTCATCCACGCTCCTCCCTTGGAACGTAACAACATCCCTGAGATCCGTGACCTCTCCGTGAAAAGTCTCTGCGTCTTCGTCGAAAGTGACGGTGCCGTGGTATCCTTTGTAAGTCATCATGGTTGTATTCCTGCTTCGGTTAAAAATCGCCTCATCGACTTCACTGCGCCTCGATCAGTCTTCGGATCGTGATGGGGACGATGAAACACAGCGCGAATACCGTTGAGAGCGAGACGAACTCGCGAACCACTCCCCTCGGTGATCTCACATCCCAACGCGTTCAGCAGGGACTCGATGTCCTTCCAAACAATATTCGCTGAGACGGGATCCTTGAAGATTGATTCAAGTGTCTTGCGTTGACGGCTATTCACACGGATATAGTATCACCAAACGATACCACGTCAAGATCTAATTTTTTTGGATAACGAATAGGCCTACGCGGCGGGGATGGAAGCACGAAATCAAATTGGGACGTTACCCGCCGTCGTATGCGTCGACCCGATTGGCTGATCTTATTCATAGTGGGTCCATAGCCGGATCACTTTCACAATCATCTCATCCGCAAATACCTGGTAAACCAACCGATGCTGAATATTAATCCGGCGCGAGTAGGCACCTTTCAGGTCTCCCACAAGAGCCTCGAACGGCGTTGGATCTGCAAATGGATCCTCCCGAATAATCTCTAGTAGATCCTTGGCCTTCTTTGCCAAGGGAGTGCCCTTGAGCTTCTTTGCGTCCTTTCTTGCCTGACGGGCGTAGACCAATTCGTAGCTCATAGGTCTACTTCCTTGCTGCAATCTTTAATCGACTCAGCCATACCAGCTCGGATTGAATCACGCATGCCTGGGATGCTTACGAGATGCAGAGTCTCTTGAATTGCTCTCCAATCCGGTTCAGAAATCAAAATGGCACTGCCTCTCTTGCCTGTAATCTGTATCGGCTCGTGCTCCTCAAGGGTAGAGTCTATGACTCGGTAGAGGTCTGTCCGGGCTGTTGTTGCTGAGATTGTCTTCATGTGTCGTAGCGTACGCATTTACGTGCGTTAAGCAAGGAATACTTTTTGAGCCAACGATAGAGCCCTCCTACGCCTGACCGAGGGCGAGGGTGGAACACGCGGGTGAGGATGCAATAGTCATGGCGGCTGGAACTGGGGGCGGGACAGGCGTTAGGAGTGACGGCTTGTTCTCTTTCTGTGTTTTGGAGGTAGCTCGTCACCCGGATCTGGGGCGGCATCAGGCACGCGGGTCAGTAGGCTGTCAAAATCCTTGAGATTGGCTCTCTCTGCTCGTTGTCGAAGGTAATCAACGGTATCAAGTGCCGAAAGCTTCTCAGCTGCCGCTGTAATAAGGAATTGGTTCATGGAGTAACCGTCCTTCGTCGCGAGTTCTTTGATCGCGCGATGGAGGGAATCGGGAACACGGATGGATAATGTAGTCATGGTCTGATGATATCTAGGGTTGTGGCAGGTGTGATGGCGCGAACGCCCATTGATTCTGAACCTCGAAAGTCGCTGATGTTGTGTGTGATGACGAATGCGGCCGATGCTGCGACCGCAAGCTCGAGAACAAGATCATCGTCTGGATCGGGCAGGAATGGTCGCCAAGCGAAAAACACTTGCTGGTGATCGGCCAACTGGCAAAGGCCGTCCACAATCCTGCGGAGCTCATCAGCCGTGAAATGAGGAAGGAGACCAGGCCGCAGAACGACCGACTCATACTCAAGAACGAGGGCGACAGACACGGCAATACGGATATCCCCGGCACGGATCGCCCGGAGGATCTGAAAGCTGGCTCCCCGATTGGATCGGAGTCCCGCCACAAGGACTGACGTGTCGAGAATTGCATACACTTGCGGTATTATCCACGATACCGTCTATGTCGCAAGGAATTTCTTTGGGAGAACGTCAGAGTGATGGCGCGGCGGCTTGTTGCCCGATTTTATCAGACTGCTTCCTCGCCGTCGCTATCCGCGCCTTGTTAGGGTCTTGATTCTTACTTAGGTCTTGCTGCCTCGCTGCATGAGCTG
>JBILAN010000078.1:0-11914 GCA_044354135.1 Luteolibacter sp. | reverse complement strand
ATTGGGAAATTGGGAAATTGGGATATTGAGGGATTGAGGGATTGAGGGATTGAGGGTTGTGGCGGTGCGATCTATCCCGATCCCAACAGGATCTCAGATATTAGCTCGGGGTCGAGGAGCGGAGCGACGAATACCCCGGGGATGATGGGAAAGAAAATTCGACCCTAGAGTGGGTCGCAGAGTGGAGGGGTTGTCTGGCGCGGTCGCATACGGAGCAATGCGGAACTGGAGAGTCGACGTCCCGTCGGCTTTGGGTATTCTATGTGGCCTGCAGAGTGATAACAATGGTGCGATAAAATACAGATTGGAAACTTCGACAAAATACCGTAGGTTTACCCCGTGAGCAATTTAGCCGAAATTCGAGAATCCGTCGTCAGCCTCTCCAAGCCTGAGCGGGCTGAGTTGGCGGTTTTCCTTCTTGGGAGCTTGGACGATGCCCACTATTGGGTTGAGGATGAGGAACTTGAAAATCGATCCGCTGAGCTAGACTCGGGAGCGGTAGTTGGCGTAACCAAGGAAGAGTTTAAGAAACTTTGCGGGCGGTGAGTGGGATCATGAAGTCATTGATCATCCACCCCCGAGCAGCCAAAGACGCGCGTGAAATTGCGGCGATTTATGCCGATGTTTCGGATGAGTTACGCGACCAGTTTTGGAAAGAGATTGACGACGCAATCGATATCATCGAACGCCACCCTGAGAGGCATCACTATGATCCAAGTGGAAGAAGGAGGAGTAATCTCAAGAGATTTCCCTACCATATATTGTTTGAAGAGCGCCTTGAGTGCAACCGAATCATCGTAATTCGGCATCATCATCGTAATCCTACATACGGGCTTCGATGGCAATAATCGCGGAGCATTCCTTTCTCCAGCACCTCTTCAGGGTACGATCTTATTGTGGGGTGTAGTCCCAGGGTGGTCGTCGCGTTGCTCCTCGACCCGGGCTATTGTCTGTAATCCTTACAGGATGGAGAGTGAATCAAACGGCGACCGAAGATCGCCGCTACTATTTTCGCTGCGAATGATATGTAGGCGGCAGGATGCCGCCTCTCCTTGTTACCCTGTCGTGCGCAATCCGGAGGCGATGGCGTTGATGGAGAGGAGGAGCTTAGGAAGAAGCGCGTCGGCGGCGGTTTGGTGGTCGCTTTCCATATGGCCGCGCCATTCCTTGAGGAGGGCGATTTGCTGGTGGTGCAGGACTTTAAGAGGAGCCTCGCGGATTTCCAAAGTTTTCGCCATGCGGGGGCGACGATCATCCATGGAGCCGTCGAAGAGCTCTGTTAGGAGTTGGCTAGTGAGTTCGAACTCAGCGGTGATTTTTTCGATGAACGTCGCGCGGATTTTTTCATCGGTAACCAATTCTGCATACGCATGCATGAGTTTGAGATTGGCGGAGGCGAGGTTGGTTTCGACGTTGGTCAGGACGTAGCCTAAGAAGGTGGAATGTTTCAGTGCTTCCTTGAGCTCGAGGAAATCTTGTTCGGAAGATTTTTTGAGTTCGGCGAGAGCGGAACCCACACCAAACCAACCGGGAAGATAATAACGTGCCTGGGTCCATGAGAAGACCCATGGGATGGCGCGGAGATCGGAGATGGAATGAGATTTTTTTCCAGTTCGGCGTGCGGGGCGTGAACCGATGCGTGCGTTTTCGAGGGCATCAATGGGAGTGGCTTGGCGATAGAAATCGATAAAGCCCTCGGAGCGAAGGAGAGATTGATAGGCGTTTTGCGAGGATGAGGAAAGGATGCTGAGGAAACGATCTGCAGGATCTGGTTTTTCGGGGAGGTGCTTGTGGCGTGCGGTGTTGATGGCTGCGCCGGCGAGAAGGAGTTCGAGGTTGTATGTCGCGTTGGCGAGGTTGGCGTATTTTTGAGCGATGGTTTCGCCTTGCTCGGTCATGCGGAAACCGCCGGACATCGCTCCGTGCGGAAGGGCGGCCATGAACCAATGGGTTGGGCCTGCGCCACGGGAAATTGTTCCACCGCGGCCGTGGAAGAAACAAAGTTTCACGCCTTTCGATTGGCCGACTTTGGTTAGATCGGATTGTGCGTGGTGCAAGGCGACTTGCGCGGCGAGGATGCCGCAGTCTTTGTTAGAATCCGAATAACCCAACATCACTTGTTGTTGCGGTTCAGCCATTGCATGGATGGAACGCGAGGTGAGCGGGTGCTCAAGAAATGCTTCGAGTATGCCTGCGGAGTTCGCGAGGTCATCCATGGTTTCAAAAAGCGGAACCACTGCAAGTGGGCAGATCATGCCTTGTTCGCTGTGTTGCATTAGTCCGGCTTCGCGAGCGAGAAGGTAAACGGCTAACAGGTCGGAAAGTTTCCGCGTCATCGAAATGATCAGTGAACCTAGTCCATCTTTTCCCCAAGCCGCCATGTGGTTAACGATGACCCGATAACTATCTAGTACGTTATCGGCATGATCTCCAATCCTTGTGCCATCGTGAAGAAACGGGCGTGTGGATTTGAGTTCTTGGTTGAGGAATCCGATCCGTTGAGTTTCAGGCCAATTGGCAAAATTTTCTCCGTCTGCAATTCCTGCAGCAGTAAGGATTTCCGAGATCGCCTGATCGTGGAATTCCGAGTTCTGGCGCACATCGAGTTTAGCAAGGTGGAAGCCGAACATTTCGATTTTATGTCTAACTGGACGGATGGCTTGCTCTTCTAACAGCTTGCAGCCTGATTTTTTCAGTGTGGTGGAAATGAGATCCAGGTCGCTCGTTAATTGAGCGGCGCACACATAACCGATTTTTCCTCCGATCTGTTCACGTAGGCGCAGGGCCATCAGATTGGCGAGTTGGCGCCATGGTTCTTCGGTTTGGTGATCGAGGATTTCTTTTACGGCTTTGTCGTTGTCGATAATGAAGCTCAGTTCATCAATACGATCCTGGAGTTCATCTGGAATGTGGACGAGTTGTCTGGAAACCGTGAGCTGAGAGGCGAGGTCGCGCAGTTCGCGTTCGAGGAGTTGGAATGCTGCGATGCGAAGTTCTGATAGACTTTGCTCGGTGACGGATGGAGTGACGAGCGGATGTCCATCGCGATCGCCGCCTATCCATGAACCAAACGACAAACGCGGGATGTTTCCTGCTGAGCGAAGGAGATCAAGCGGGAGTCCTGCATCACGCCATGCCTCGGTGAAATGAAGATCGAGGCGATTGATTGCCGCGGGGAAAAGATCGCGGAGGTAATGAATTGCATTGCGCAATTCCGAGTTGATATCGGGTCGAACACTATGGATTTCTGCGGTTAGCCAGAGGGTTTCGAGAGTGGTGACAACACGTTCACGAATGCGGCGTTTTTCCCGTTGAGTGTATTTCGGGTATTCGTTGCGCACCATTTCCTCATAAAGAACTCTCTGGCGCGCACGGACCGATTCGCGTTTCGCTTCGGTCGGGTGAGCTGTTAGAACCGGCTCGACGTGGACCTCTTTTAAAACTTCGAGAATCGCTTTGGGATCGAGCCCGATTTTTTGGATGTCGCGCAGGGCTTGTGGCCAGAGACCGCGGATGGAATCGGCTCCGATCGCCTTTTCGCGTTCACGGCGGATTTCTGCTGCGACACGTTCCTCGACCATGTTGAGAAGTTGGAAGCCGATGGAATAGAGTTTTGGGAGGGCTTCTGGGAGGGTTGCATCGGGATCGATGGGATTGCCAGACCAAGGCATGTGGGATAGTAGCTCGGTTTCTCCAGCGCTGGCCAGAGCGTCTTTCAGGCATCCAAGGAGGTATTCGAGGCGTTCGTCGATGAGATCGAAGCCAGCGATGCGGAGTTCTTCGCGAGTGGAATGAGGCATGAGAGGAACAGGACGTAGCAATTTCAGTGCCGCATTCAGACAGAGAATAGCGAGGTGACTGATTGGCCGCCGTTGATGCGACGGATGGCTTCGCCGAGCAGGGGAGCGATGGTAACGACTTGGACTTTCGCTCCACAAGCTTGTGGCACGGAGTCTGTCGTAATGATTTCCTCAATGTGAGAATTGGCGAGTCGCTCATTAGCGAGTTCGCTTATGATGGCGTGTGAAACTCCCGCGAAGATGCGTTTTGCACCGTGTTTGTGAAGAATTTCTGCGGCGGCGGTCAGAGTGCCAGCAGTTTCTGTCATGTCGTCGACAAGCAGGACATCGCGACCATTGACGTCACCGATGACGTTCATGGCTTCGACGCGAGTCGCAGATACCCGGTGTTTTGCGACGATAGCGAGTTCGGCACCTAGTGCATCTGCGTAGGCGCGAGCCATTTTCACTCCACCGACGTCAGGAGAGACGACGGTGAGGTTTGAGGTGTCGGGATGACGCTCGCGAAGGTAGTTGATGAGAACGGGTTTGGCGTAGAGGTGGTCGACAGGAATATCAAAAAATCCTTGGATCTGGGGTGCGTGGAGATCCATGGTTAATACTCGATTAACACCTGCGGATGTTAGAAGATTAGCGACGAGTTTTGCGGTGATAGGAACACGCGGTTGGTCTTTTCTATCTTGTCTGGCATATCCAAAAAACGGCATGACCGCCGTGATGCGTTCTGCGCTGGCGCGTCGTGCGGCATCGACCAGGATCAGTAACTCCATGATGTTGTGATTGGTTGGAGGGCAGGAAGGTTGAATAATGAAGACATCTTCGCCGCGGACGTTTTCATTAATCTTTACCGAGGTCTCGCCGTCCGGAAAGGCATCGACTTGGACATCGGCCAAAGTTTGACCGAGAGTGGCTGCAATATTTCCGGCTAGTTCAAGATGGGCTGTTCCGCTGATGATTTTCATGGGCGAGGCTGATTGTTCACAGCGAGACGGGATCGGCAACACTTTGCGTTTTTAATTTCAGCTTTTTATCCCAGAATTGATTAAACTTTGGGGCATGGCAGTTGAAAAACACCGTTATTTGAGGGGGATTTCCTTGGAGGGGTTGTGTTGTTCGGTTTTCAGGCTGACAATTTTTTTTCTCAGATGCTCCAGGATAATATTGAGATCTTCATGGGTGATAAGGTCGGATTGTGCGGACTGTTGAAGACGTTTTTCCGCTTCGAGGAACAAGCGCAAGGCATCGGTGGGTCGTTGATCAGCGAGGGCGGAATCGCCAATTTCCGTGAGCATGAATCCTGCCAAGCAGTTGGCGTCAGGATCTACATGAACGCGGCTGGCTAGGTCGTAGGTTTCTAGGGCGAGTTGAAATTGTTTTTGATCCTCATAAGCGATTGCCATGCTGAGGGTGAGTTCTTTCTTGAGAGAGTAGTAAGGTGTGCCGTGGAGGTATCCGGGGAAAGTATTGAGATATTCATTTGCTTGGTTCAAATGTTTGATGCCGAGAACTGGGTTGCCAGTGTGAATTTGTGTGGCTCCGCTTTTGAAAAGATGTTGGGCGTATAGCAATCGAGATTTGTATGCGGCTTCGAAGCCTCCTTGAAGTTGAATTGCCTTTTCATAGTATGCAGAAGCTTCATTCACTCGATTGAGTCCGCTAAGTGCGTTGGCAGCGTTGCGAGGGTGTAGCGGAGTAAAAGGATGTAACAAGTGGGCCTCTTTAAAATCTTGGACCGCAAGTTCAAGATTTTCAGCAGACTGTTTTTTATCGGTTAATTGAGTGGCGAGATCATGATATAGAAGCCCACGCTGGCTGAACAATGATTCAAGTTTCCAATGTCCTAGGGCTCTTGTGTAGTTTGTAATTTTTTGCTCGGTCGAGATGGGAGATTTCGCGAAGGTGGTAGTCCACAAATCCTTGGAAACCATACTGCCTTTCCAACCATAAAAACCTAACAGACAGATCGCCAACAGAGAAAATGCGGTGAGGGCTAAACGCCGTGGCCATAGGTGTTTTGAGGATTTTGAAATTTCGGGGATGCGATCGTGGCTGGCTGCAGCCAAGCAGATCGCAAGCAAGATGGCTCCTGGGGCTGTACGGAGTATGCCTTCGAAATTAGATTGGATGAAAATCCCGATGAAAGCGGCGATACCGCCGATCCGCCATGCCTCTGCCAATGCGTATTTTGTCCATCCACCCTGCACCAGAGAGCGGAACGTGCACAGTATCAAAATGCCTCCGATAAAAGCCGTCAGCAGTCCTGCGCCGATGATGCCATAGTCGGTAAACGCTTGGACGTATTCATTGTGAACATGTTCTGCATCGGCTACTGAAGCGCCGATTTCTTCATGACTCCAGAACTGATAGTTTTCCCAGCTGAAGCTTCTGCTGCCTCCACCTATTAATGGATGCAGCATGATGCATGAAAGCGCGATTCCGTATAGGTAGAGACGGATGCTATTGTCCATCATATTGACAAGATCGCCGCTCCCATGTCGGATTTGTTGGACGGATTCGAGGGTTGATAGTGAGATAGCTATGAGGCCGAGCACGAATAAGGGGGCGGCTACAAGCGCGACTCCGCTCCACTTGTGATCATCGCGTTTACTGATAAATAACCAGTAGATGATAAGGGCTAAAAATCCGCCGCTAGCACCTATCATTCCGCTGCGGGATTTTGTGATAAACACTGCGGCAAGTCCAATGACCGCGATGATCAACAAGGTGATTCTTGCGAGCAAGGGCCATGAGCTTTTTAGGGAAAATCCACCCAGTAATAACGAGCTTGCGATCAAAAATGCGGCGCAATGACTGTAGTGTCTAAAGAGACCAATAGGCCACGCGAGAATTTTGTGTGGGATGAGTAGGTTGTAACTGATGTCCTTCATTTGAACGGCCATCACAGCGAGGTTTGTGCAGAGTAATAATGCGATGCCTGTGATGATGATCGCTTGTGCGCTGTTGCTACGAAATGCATTTTGTAAAACGATGAATGTAGATACTGCCATCGCTACAAGTGTTAGATCGATGAGTGCCAATTCTTCCGCCGGAGAAAACCAAGCTCTTCCTGCGAACCATGTCGCTGTAGCTACGCCGGTGATGAGAATGTAGAGGTTGAATTTTCCCATTCCGTCCCGCCAGATGTTTGGAATTGCAAATGCTGTGGCGGCGGCGAAGCAGAGCATGGTGGGTCCCCAAGTCCATATTCTCAGAGTTGGTCCCATAACTGCGCTTAGAACGAATCCAGCGATCCAGAATAATGCGGAAGCGGCGGTCATGGTTTGTGGATGGAAAATTACTTCGCGCCTCTGCCGAATAATACAGCAGGAATGGTTCTGATAAGGATTTGGAAATCTAACCAAAGCGACCAGTTGTCGATGTAGCGCAAATCCATCGCAACCCAGTCTTCAAAACGGGTGATTTTGTTTCTTCCGCCAATCTGCCATTCGCAGGTGATTCCTGGTTTGATGCTTAATCTTCTGCGATGGGAAATTTCGCTAAAAGCTTCCACTTCATAAAGTGGCAGCGGCCTAGGTCCAACCAAGCTCATTTGACCGACCAAAACGTTCAAGAGTTGTGGGAGTTCATCAATGCTGAGTTTTCTGAGCATGGCACCAAAACGAAAGACTCGCGGATCCCTGTCTAATTTGAAAACGGGACCGTCCATTTCATTTCCATGTTCTTGTTTTACCGTCTTCAGTAATTCTTCGGCATTCGCTACCATCGTTCTGAACTTCAGCATTTTGAAAGGTTTGCCATAGCGACCCGCACGCATCTGGGTGAAAATGACTGGAGCACCGGGGCTGGCGATTTTGATTCCGATGATAGCAAACAGCCACAGCGGAAGGGTTGTTAGAATGATGATCAAGGAAAGTATTCGATCCATCATTGCTTTAGCGAATAGCTCCCATGAAAGATCTGGGGTCGAGCGAAGAACTAGCATGGGTTTCGAACCGACAGAGTCAAAGGTCGGACGAGCAATTTTAGTGCGGATGAAAGATGCGGCAATCCATGCCTCCACACCTTGTAACTCGCAGATCTCAATCGCACTGGCAACTTTTTCGAATTCCGTGTTACGAGTGGTGAAGATCACTCGACTGATCGAATTCTTTTTGAGGATGTTGTATAGTTCGTCGGTGGGGCGATTTGCGAGATCGTAGTGCTCGGCGATATTCCAATCTTCACGTGTGTCCTCATCGATTTCGGAGAGGAAATAGGTAATTTCATTTTCGTCACCAACAATCACAACTTCTTCTTTTCCGATTCCGCTTTTTCTACGGCGCCTGAGTAAAAATGCGAACGCACGCTCCCTTATAAGCAATGTGATGAACATCAGGAATGCTGCGGTAACAAGGACGATACGAGGTGCTTCATTTAATTTCGCTAAGTATGATCCAAGAGAGATAACGATGCTGATAAGGAAAATTCCTCGGATGAGTTGCCAAGCGGCGATATTGGTTAGTTTGTAGCGGGATTTTTCATAAAATCCGAACTTTTCTAAAACGATGGGAGTGAATGGCACGGTGATGTATAAAACCCATGCGATATCCATGAGATTTATTTGCTCGATTGGCGGGCGGTTGAGCAATAAGCGGATCGGATCCCTTAGCAAGTTAGCTGCCAAAAAGCATAACCAAATCAGCATGGCATCTGCGATGAGGTAAAATTGAATTGTAAAAGAATCTTTGCGAGAGGTGGCCATGTAATTGTCAAGAAACTAGAATAGACAGACTAGGTAGTGAAAAATAGGATTATTAAAGATATATTTACAGTCCCCTATACTCTGCAGCAAGGCGTTTTGCGGTGGCGATGGTATTTCGGTGGAGTTTTGCGGTGAACTCGGGTTGGCGGTTGTAGCCACCGCCATAGAGAATGGCAACTGGGATGCGGTTTTTAATCATCGCCCTGAGCAAAACCTCATCGCGGCGTTGGATTTCTTTCAGGGAGAGATACATTTGGCCAAAACGGTCATTTCGATGGTTATCCGCGCCGGAAATCCAAATAACCAAGTCTGGGGTGAATTTTTCGAGAGAATCCGCGAGGGTTTGGAACAGTGCTTGGAGATACATTTCACCCTCCACATAGCGCACCGTCTCAACATCCAGAGAGGAGCTGACTTTTCGGGTGGGATAATTTTTTCCAACATGGATCGAGTAGGTGAATACTCGTGGATCATCACCAAGCAGTGAGGCAGTGCCATTGCCTTGGTGGGCGTCGGTATCAACCACCATGATTTTGATGTTGGGTTGTTTGTCCTGTAGATCGCGAATCGCAATCGCGATGTCGTTAAAAACGCAGTAACCCTCGCCGTGTTCACGGAAGGCATGATGAGTTCCGCCAGCGAGACAGACGCCAACGCCCTCGACTAGCGCAGCCTCGCAGGCAAGACGTGTGGCTTCGACCTCTGTTGCTGAGCGTGAAAAGAGATTGGGTGAGGCGGGAAGTCCGAGCACAAGTTGTTCTTTTCTATCCAAGGCTGCAGACTGGATTTTCTCGATGTAAGCTCGATCGTGCACCCTCAGAATGCGGTGAAAATCAGTAGGCTGCACCTCGATGATTTCCTCAGGTCGCAAGATCCTTTCGCTCAGTAGCATCTCTTTGGATACTCGGAACTTATCCATGGGAAACGGATGCCCATTCGGAAGTTCGAGCTCGAGTGCTTTAGAGTAAAAACAACGCATCGGGGAAAAGCCTAGGCGCTGGAAATAAGACGGCAAGACACAAGTCTTTGAAGAATAAATCCATGGTCGAATATTATTATAAAACTTCCATACTGCGGTTGAATGCTTAATTTTACTTTATATGATTCAAATACAAGACGTTCATGTTCGGGAAATGATCCGCTTGATCGCCCCGGGCGCGCTCAAGGCGGAATTGCCCGCATCCATAGAGGTAAACGCCTGCGTGGCTGCCAGTCGCGCTCGTCTCACCCAGATTCTCCAGTATAAGGATTCGCGCATGCTGGTCGTGGTTGGGCCGTGTTCGATCCATGATGTCGGCAGTGCCCTTGAATACGCAGAGCGCCTGAATGCGCTTCGAGAAAAAGTCGCCGATCAGATGGAAATTGTCATGCGTGTGTATTTTGAGAAGCCACGTACAACGGTCGGCTGGAAAGGATTGATCAATGATCCGCATCTGGATGACTCACAGGATATCGAATATGGCCTGCGTCTTGCGCGCCAACTGTTACTTGATATCGCGGGCATGGGGATTCCTGCGGCAACCGAGTTTCTTGATCCTATCGTCCCTCAATACATTTCCGACTTAGTGACCTGGGCGGCGATTGGTGCCCGTACCACTGAGTCGCAGACACACCGCGAAATGGCTAGTGGTCTCTCGATGCCTGTCGGTTTCAAAAACGGTACGGATGGAGGTCTTCAGGTTGCGGTTGATGCCATGCTGTCCGCAAAATCACCTCATAGTTTTCTTGGAATTGATCAGGATGGGTGCACGAGCATCGTGCGTACCACGGGCAATACCGTTGGTCATGTTATTTTGCGCGGTGGCCGCACACTGACGAATTATGACTCGGACAGCATCAACCAAGCTGAAGCTGTGCTACAAAAGGCGGATCTTCCGACTGGATTAATGGTGGATTGCAGTCACGCGAATTCAGGTAAGATTCCAGCACGGCAGGAGGATGTATGGCGCAGTATCATACAACAGCGTGTCGAAGGGAAACCATGCCTGATCGGCGTGATGATTGAGAGTTTCTTAAAGGAGGGCTCACAGCCATTCCCTAATGCTAAAGGGGAACTCGCTTACGGTGTGTCAATCACAGATGCTTGTATATCATGGGAAACCACCGAGCGCATGTTGCTCGAAGGATACGAGTTATTGAGGAAGGCATGAGGGTGGTTCAGCGGAGTCCAGAACCATTGCAGTAGTAACACATCTCCATCTGACCACTGTTGTAATCTTTTTTGTAGCCGATTCCGGAACAAACCGCACAGCGGCTTGGTGATGAATAGCCACCACCGTTGTTTTCGCGGTTTATATCACCGATGCCAGTTTCTACCATCCAGTCCTGCGCTCCCTGAGGCATGAGTCCGCAACTCGTGGTTGCCAAGATGCAGCAGGTAGAAACTAAGATCAGGCTTAAGCGAAATAGTTTCATGATCCCTTATGAAGCCGTAGCTGGTTCTTAGTAAGTTAAAAACGCGGAGATTTGTTTGGCAATAAAGGGTATTTGTTCTCCTCTTCTTTCATCTCCGTTTAGATTATCTGCAAAGAAGAGAGCAATGCCCGTCATCATTACCAATTCCAGAAGTTGACCAAAGTCGTTGGTTGTCTAGACTGACGGCGTGTTTCAGATCGTTTTCAATGAAATCAGTGCGGCGGAAATTTCCGCTTTGGGGACTTTAGAGCAGCTTGAGTTATTGGAGGAATTCCATGTGACCGAGCAGGATCTTAATGGTTCGGGGAGTGATCGGTTTGGTAAAATCGCACGCGACGGACATGTGATGTATCGTTTCCGTGCAAAGGATTACCGATTCTATTTCGAGGTCAAAGATGGCTCGATCATCGTTCATCGGGTTCTACATAAAGGTACTTTGTCCGATTTCCTATTCCGCTCCAAAATGCCATTAGCTGAGGACGAGGCTTTGGCAAACTCCAAGCATTTCTGGAAATTGATCGAGGAAGGTCGAAATGCGCGGAGGGTTTGAGTGGCGGATGTGACTGCGCTGCTCGGTGTCTCAATGAATCAGTGAGATCGAAACACCGAATTACCGAATTGCCTTCTTATTCGAAGGAGTGATATGAGGCGGTGCGAGATAGATAGGCTGCGGGGGATGAGCGATCCATAGTTCACGAACTTGTGGTGATGCATTTTCCCAAGCCTGCCAAATCCCCTTGGCGGAGGGTTGCTCTATCGCGACGGGATACGAGCGAATCGACTCCATCGAAAAGCAGGATGAATTCGTATCAAGGGCAACTTCAAAACCGATCGTATCTGTTAGACTTGGACCCTCGATGAGGTTGCCTTCATTGATTTTTGCGATCCAGTAAGAGCCTCTACGCGCATCGCCAACCGCGATGCAGGATTTTCTTGAAAGGGCGCTTGGAGTGGCGAGAATGGATGGGATCGCGATGGCTTTACACTCGGAAATCAG
>JBILAN010000020.1:0-37765 GCA_044354135.1 Luteolibacter sp. | reverse complement strand
ACTTTTATTGGTTTTTAAAGGAGTGTGAATGGCGCTTCAACGGAGGAGATCACAAAAAGCTACTAAACCAGCTTAAACATTGGTATAAAGAGTCACACCACTAGTCCTTAGCTAGTACAGCCCCAAAATGAATTATCGAACGACTCCAGAAGAAACCACAAGAATGCCTTCCGGTATTCCGCATATCATCGGTAACGAGGCTGCGGAGAGGTTTTCTTTCTATGGGATGAAGGCAATTCTATTCGTCTTCATTACCCAGTATTTGCACCTCATGGATGGCAAATCAGGGAAGCCCATGGATGAGGTTTTTACCACGGAACTGATTCATTGGTTTAACTTCGCGTTTTATCTAACACCTTTTATGGGGGCGATCCTAGCAGATGTGTTTTTTGGTAAATACCGAGTTATTATGTTTCTCTCGATGGTTTACTGTGCAGGTCATGCGGCGTTGGCGATGATGGGGCATTTTGGATACTCTCAATGGTGGATGATCAGTGGGTTGGTTTTGATTGCGCTTGGCGCAGGGGGTATCAAACCATGCGTGTCTGCACATGTGGGCGATCAATTCGGTTCTCAAAACTTACATTTTCTTTCAAAAGTTTTCAACTGGTTCTATTTTTCGATCAATCTCGGAGCATTTGCCTCCATGCTTCTCACACCGTGGTTGTTAGAGTGGTATGGGCCACATTGGGCGTTCGGTGTGCCAGGTGTCTTGATGGCGATCGCAACCTTCATTTTTTGGTTAGGTAGGCATCGATTCGCCCATGTGCCTGCAGGTGGAATGGGTTTCATGAGAGAAGCGTTTGGTAAAGATGGCATGATTGCTATTTTGAAACTCGCGCCTATCTATCTGTTCGTAGCGGTTTTCTGGGCTTTGTTCGATCAGACAGGTTCCACCTGGATTTTCCAGTCACAAAGCATGGATAGAAACTTCCTCGGATTCAATTGGCTGCCCTCGCAAATACAATCGTTGAACTCGGTTTTTGTGCTCAGTTTTATCCCGCTTTTTAGTTATTTGATCTATCCGCTGGTCAGTAAAGTATGGCCATTGAGTCATCTGAGGAAAATGGGTATTGGCTTTATCCTGATGGCTGCGGCATTTGTTTTGGTGAGTGTCATCCAAGAATGGATCGATGCGGGAGATAAGCCAAACATTGGCTGGCAAATATCAGCCTTCGCCTTGCTCACCGCGGCAGAGATTCTTATTTCCATCGTGGCACTTGAGTTCGCTTACATACAGGCACCAAGAAAAATGAAGTCGTTCATCATGTGCTTCTACCTTGCAGCGGTGGCGATTGGAAATTTGCTGGTGGTTGGGGTGAATCATTTTATCCAAGTCCCAAGCGCCGCCGAACAGCAATATCTAGAGCAAATCCAGAAGCTTCCTGAAGACTGGCAATCATCACCACGCACGATCATCTTGGCAGGCTATGATGGTGTGCCAGGAACGAAGGATGATTTTGTCAAACGACTCGAAAAAGACGCAGAAAATCCACTGAGCGTCCCCGACCAAGTGACGCTCAATCAAATCGCCAGCAAAATCATTTCACAATCTATTTCAGCCAATAACTCATTCCCCAGACAACAGCGCGGCAATGAGATCGTCTCCAGTTTTCGCGACATTCAGAACAAGCCATTGCGCTATGAAATCATGAATTCCAACGCGATCCGGATTCGTAGCGCAGGTGGCGATGGAAAATGGAATACCAAATGGGACACTGGAATCATCATCAGCAAAGCAGATGATGAGCCCGCTAAATCTTCATCATGGTTCGATGCGATTCAGCCTCAAAAAACATGGCTTTCAGAGCGAAAGAAAGCCTTGGGTATCAAAACCACAGCTGATGCAAAATCGGCTGAAGATCTTTACACCAAAACCACCTTCTCCGGTGGTCAGCCAAAACTCCAAGGTGCCAAATATTTCTGGTTTTTCAGCGGATTGATGGGGCTTACCTCCATCCTTTTTATTCCGTTTGCGATGATTTATCGTCCGAAAAATTATCTTCAGGAATAAATTCCTCGTCTTGCAGTTTATCGAAGTAAAACACCTCACCTTCGCTGCGGCCAACAATCACCGCAGCACAAGTATCGCTGTAGACGTTCACGGCTGTCCGACTCATATCTAATAACCGATCCACCGAAAGCAGCGCGATGACGGCGATCTCCGCATTTGGTATACCGGAATTTTTTAAGATCAATAGAAGCGCCACCAAGCTCGCGGAAGGGATTCCTGCCACTCCAATGCTGGTGAGTAAAGCCGCAACCACGATGAAAAACTGCGATCCGATTCCCAGTTCGATGCCCATCACTTGCGCCACGAAAATCACCGCCACGCATTCATACAGGGCTGTTCCGTCCATATTCACCGTGGATCCCAGGGGCAAAGTGAAACTAGAAACCCGTTTGGATACGCCTGCATTGTCGTGCACGGCACGCATCGTGACGGGAAGGGTTGCAGATGATGAAGCGGTTGAAAATGCCATCAACAACGCTGGGCGCATTGCTATGAAATGCGCCTTTGGATTGACTTTCCCGATGAATCTCAAAGCCAAAGGCAGTATTACTGTAAAGTGGATCAATAATCCAAACAGCACGGTGAAAAAGTATTTTCCTAACTGTCCAAACAGATCCATCCCAGTCTTATGTATCAATGGCAAAATCAACGCATAAACCCCTATCGGAGCAACCGCCATGATCCATTTTGTCACAGTGATCATCGCTTCATTGGCAGCTTCGAAGAAATCTCTAACATTATTTCCCATATGGCCGGGAAGTTGGGTGACTGCGATCGCAAATAAGATGCTGAAAATGATCAAACCTAGCATCTGGCCGTTATCGCTCGCCGCATCGACGACGTTTTCTGGTATCATTGCTTTAAAAATCGACAGGAAATCTTTGCCTTCACGCTGACTTGCTACCTCCACTTTCGCGATATCCGCTGGATCCGCCTTCGCTTTATTATCCTTAAAGGCTTCAAGAATTTCTGCGTTCGGTTTACCATCGATCAAACCCGGCTCAATCATATTCACTAACACCAACCCAACAAGAATCGCAGCTAAACTAGATGTTAGATAAAACACCATAGTCTTGATGCCAAGCCGACCAAAGCCCTCCACGCCTTTTAGCCCGGTAATGCCTGAAACGACTGCGGTTACAATCAGAGGCACGATGATCATTTTCAACGCACGCATGAAAAGATCTCCGATGAAACCACATGTCGCTATTACACCTCTTACCAGCTTTTCACCCGATGATGCTTCAGGCGCATTGCCAAATAAACCGCGTAACACTAGGGCTGTTATGGTCGCTAAACCCAGTGCGATGAGAATTTGCCAGTGCGGTGCGAGTCGCTTCATTTGCCCACCTAACCCGAATCATGGCTTTTTTGCAAAGTTTCTCGGCGATTTCTTAGAGGCTGTCTTAAAAAACCAAAATGGAGGAATTGAACCGCAGATGAACACAGATGGACGCAGATAAAGAATAAAGATAGAGGTCGGAAATGTTTAATTCTTAAGTAATTCACTGACTCTTCAATCTGCGTTCATCTGCGGTTAAAAATACTCTTAGCGTTGTAATTGCTGTAATATCAGACAGTTTCTATGGATATGATGCTGTTTTTGATGGGATTTATAAAATTTTACATCTATGATTTCCAACGACTTCCATAAATTTAATGGTTAATTCTTGTAGATAATAAGCAAAAGTTAACAATTTTTTTCAAATTTCTGAAATCGGCGGATCGAAATACTTTTTGCGAATTTTTTTTAGCCCCTAGACTTGTGAGCGAGATTAATAGTTGTGCCGTGGAACTCCCAAAATTAAAGGGTGGCGACTTTACGGGTATCTCAAGCACCTACTACATGTGGTATTGTGAATAATTTGTGGATACCATATCTACAAAAACGAATTGACCCGAGTAACGATTTCCGTATGGTGTATCGCACGCTGCGTTTGATGTCAGCAGTATTTTCTAACCCTCATTTTTACCTTCATTCTAACTATCTAACTATGTCCACCACAACACTTACCCTCGGCAACCGTATCTTCATTCTAGACAAGGCAAAAGCAGAGTTGGCTTTCAATTCCAAGCGTGTCATCAACGGCAAGGATACGATGTTCTTCAATATCCTGCCTCTCAAATACCAGTGGGCCTATGATCTGTATAAGACCATGAAGAACAACCATTGGGAGCCTGAGGATATCTCGATGCAGAAAGATGTCGAACAATGGCGTTCTAACGATATTTCCGATGTGGAGCGTTGGATCATCAAAATGGGCATCGGTTATTTCTCCGCCGCTGAAGGTATTGTCGGTGACAACGTCCTTCACGTCGTCCGCGAAGTGGTTACTGCTCCTGAGCTGAAACTGGTGCTGGGGCGCCACGCCCACGAGGAAAACATCCATGCAGACAGCCTTGTTTACATGATTTCCTCCCTGGGTATCAACCCGCACGAGTGCGAAGCGATGTTCGAAGACGTCCCGACCATCACCGCGAAAAACAACTTCGTCGTTTCTAACTCCCGTGCACTCCGTCGTGACATCGACCTCACGGTCACAGCTAATAAACAAGCGTTAGCGAAAAACATTTTCATGTTCGGTCAAATTATGGAGGGCACTCAGTTTTACGGATTATTCGGAATGATCCTTTCATTGTATCGCCAAAATAAATTCCCAGGCATCGGCCAGATGTTCCGTTATACCCTTCGTGATGAATCTAACCACATCGAAGTATTCCGCAACTTGCTCATGGATCTAATCGATGAAAACCCAGACATCTGGACCGAGGACTTCCGTGAAGATCTTCGTAACACCATGGCAGAGGGAATCGCTCTCGAAAAAGCATTCATCCGCGATTGCCTTCCTGTTTCCGGTCTTGGCCTGAACTCGGTCGATTTCGAGGCATACATCGATTACATCGCCGATCGCCGTCTAACATCTTGTGGCCTTGCTCCACTCAACGAATCCGTAGCCAACCCTTTCCCATGGCTGGCCGAAATGATGGATATCAAGAAAGAGCAGAACTTCTTCGAAGGCCGAGTCACCGAATACCAAAAAGCAGGTGCCCTCAACGCCGTCAGTGATGATGAGCTCTAATCGTGGCGGCGGATTTTTATCCGCCAAGCCTACCTTTCCACTATGGCGGATACAATCTGCCACCAATTTTCAAACTTTTCCATAATTAACAAACCCGCACTTGCAAACCGATATGTACCGCTCCCTAAACCTCGCCGAAGATAATATCTTGAAACAAGTTATCTCCGATCGCTTCGCGCTTCCTGATAATAACCGCAGCTATGACTGGCGCGGGACGATTCCTACCGACAAGCGGAAGCCTTATGCCGATATAATCGTCACCCGCGGTGAACAGGAAACGCAGTTTTCGTTAGAGGATGTTGCAGATGCGATTGGTGATTCTCTTGCCGACCTCTTGATTGCTCGTAGTGAGGACGAGAAATCCATTTTCTCCGATGTTAACCGTCAGTTCGTTTCCCAAGTGGCTCATGCGGTTGCGGTTTCTCTAACAAAATCTCTCGAGTCGGGCGGCCGTCTTCGTCTTTCAGAATCGGATTTATATTTGTTGATTGAAAAAGCCTTGTTAGAAAACGAAGCTTACGATGTTGCGAAATCCCTCGCTTTTCGTCGTTCGCTCGAAAAAACAGGTCATGTGGATGTGGGCTCAGGTCCACACGCGCTTCCAGTTCGTTTGATCCGCCGTAACGGCAATGTTGTGCCATGGTCGGAAACTAAGATCGAGATCGCGGTTCGCAAAGCCTTCCTCACCATCAAGGAAAACCCCGAGCCGGCGATCGATGTCGCAAAAGCCGTCACCGAGCGCGTGCGCCGTGGCGACCAATCCTTCGTCCACATCGAGGACGTGCAGGACATGGTTCAGGAAGAACTCATGCGCCAAGGTCACTTCAAGGCTGCAGAGCATTACATTCTCTATCGTGCCCAGCGCAACCTTCTCAGACGTGAACAAGAAAGCGTAGCCACAGAAGATCTCTCGCAGGACTCGATGATCGTCGTCACCACGGACGATGGCCAATCTTCTTTCTGGGATGGCACCGAACTTAAGAAACGCATCTCCTTCTCTTCCATCGGCCTCAAATTGAATTTGGACGACGCCGAGATCGAACGCGAACTTCGCCGCTCCATTGGTACGGAAATTTCCGCCAAAGACCTCAAAGCAACCATCATCCTTAACGCAAAAACTCTCATCGAGAAAGATGCGGATTTTGCGAAATTCGCCGCTCGCATCCTGCTTTCCTATATCTACGAGGAAGTCCTCGACTGGAATATTATCACCGATGGTGTTGAGAAACTCAAGGACGCGCACAAGAAAGGATTCAAGTCCTATCTCAAATATGCCGTTTCTATCAAACGCCTGCATCCAGATTTGTTAGTGAAATACGATATCGACAAGCTTTGCGAAGCCTTTGATCCAACAGCCGACCTCGACTTCGACTATCTCGGTATTCAAACCCTCTACGATCGCTACCTCATCGTCGATAAGACCGCTGAGCGTCATCAACGGATTGAAACTCCGCAGTTCTTCTGGATGCGCGTTGCCATGGGTCTCTTCAAAACCGAGCCCACCAACGCCGAAGACTGGGCGATCCGCCTTTACAACCTCTACAAAGGCCGCCGTTTCTGCTCTTCCACGCCGACCCTTTTCAACTCCGGCACCCTGCATTCCCAGCTCTCTTCATGCTACCTCTACAAAGTGGACGATTCCATCGAATCCATCATGCAGCGCGGGATCGCGGAAAATGCTTACCTTTCCAAATGGGCAGGTGGTCTCGGTGGTTCATGGACCGCTGTTCGTGGAACCGGTGGTTACATCCAAGGCACCAACGGTGAATCCCAAGGCATCATTCCTTTCCTGAAACTTCACAACGATCAACTCCTGGCAGTGAACCAAGGTGGTAAACGCAAAGGCTCCGGCTGTGCCTACCTCGAGAGCTGGCACAACGACATCGAGGATTTCCTCGAACTCCGTAAAAACACAGGCGACGACCGCCGCCGTTGCCACGACATGAACACCGCGAACTGGATTCCTGACCTGTTCATGAAACGCATGGAAGATCGCCTGGACTGGACCTTGTTCCGTTCTAACGAAACCCCTGATCTTCACGATCTCTACGGCAAAGCCTTTGAGGAAAAATATCAGCAATACGAGCAAATGGCCGCCGAAGGTAAAATCTGGTCCCGCCAGATCCCAGCGATCGAGCTCTGGAAGGGCATGTTGAAAATGATTTTCGAAACCGGTCACCCATGGATCACTTTCAAAGATCCTTGCAACGTCCGCTCACCCCAAGATCACTGCGGCGTCATCCACTCCAGCAACCTTTGCACCGAGATCACCCTCAATACCTCGGATCAGGAAACCGCTGTTTGTAACCTCGGTTCCGTTATCCTCGATTCCCACATCACCAAGGATGGAGCCATCGATCACGAGATGCTCAAGGAAACCATCACGGTCGCCATCCGCGCGCTCGACAACGTCATCGATATCAACTTCTACCCAACTGAAGCCGCGAAAACCGCAAACTCCCGCCACCGCCCCATCGGCCTCGGTATTATGGGACTCCAGAACGCCCTCTACAAACGCGATATCGCCTTCGCCTCAGATGCCGCCGTTGAGTTCAACGACGAGATGATGGAAGCCATCGCTTACTACGCCTACAGCGCATCGTCCGACCTCGCAGCCGAAGTTGGAACCTATTCAAGTTACGCAGGTTCCAAATGGAGCAGGGGACTTCTCCCGCAAGACACCATTGACCTCCTCGAAGACGAGCGCGGCCGGAAGATCGATGTCCCACGCGGCGGAAAAATGGATTGGTCGGTTGTTAGAGAGAAAATCGCCAAGCACGGCATGCGCAACTCGAACGTGCTCGCGATCGCTCCGACCGCAACGATCTCTAACATCATGGGCACCACTCCATGTATCGAGCCGAACTACAAAAACCTCTACGTGAAATCCAACCTCTCTGGCGATTTCACCATCCTCAACACCGAGCTGGTCAAAGACCTCAAAAAAGCCGGCCTCTGGAACCCAGAAATGGTCGATCAGTTGAAATACTTCGATGGCGAACTCGATTCAATCGATGAAATCCCCGAGAACATCAAACAGAAGCACAAAACCGTCTTCGGCATCGAATACGAATACATCATCGATGCCGCCGCACGTCGTCAGAAATGGATCGACCAATCCCAATCGGTCAATCTCTTCCTCTCGACCCCGGACCTCAAAACCCTCAGCCACATGTATCGTCGTGCCTGGGACAAAGGCCTTAAAACCACTTATTACCTACGCACCCTCCAAGCTTCCAACATCGAAAAAACCACCGTCGATGTGAAGAAAGAGCAACGCGGCGTCATGGCCACCCAAACTGCCGCAACAGCCGCCACCAACGCAGCCGCCAAAACGTTCACTGCAGAGCAGAAGATGGCTTGTTCCATCGATGCCATGATGAATGGCGGCGAGTGCGAGGCTTGTCAGTAGATAGCTGAATGATTCATGAAAGCCACCTCGCCTGAAAATGTGCTGAGGTGGCTTTTTTGTTCGGTCACTTAAAACCGAAAATCACCTATTAATAATCAATCCTCTCTTAATTTGTCCCCATGTTTGCTCGACTTTTGCTCTTGTTGTTAGGCTTCTGGATTTGCGCGTGCCGGGAAAATCCACCTCAAGCGGACGCGGTCGAATCCGAAGCTATTCCTACAGTAACCCAACATGAGCAAGCAACCGATGAGCGGATCACCGCGCTCAAACGCGAAATCGAGGCTGGACGGCAGAATATCAATGACATCGAGGCGTTCGCTGAGATGGAGCGAGCCAAGCTGAAAGAAAATCCCGAATACGATTCATCGTTCCTAGAGCAAGCTTTACAAGAACAGCAGCAGATTCGGGAATCCATCGAGGAAGGTGAGAAAAGCCTAAAAGAGCTAAGTCCTGTGAAGGAGTGAGCTAGATTCCGCTCTTCAAAGATCAAAAATCAACAATCGTAAATCAACAATCGTCAATAAACGAACCAATTGTCGCTTCCTTTGCTTATCAATCACCGTAGAGATTTACGATTGATGATTGTTGATATGTGATTTTTGATTTGAGGGAGAGCTATCAAAGAACATCGAAATGCAGCTATCTACCTTTTTGATGCATTATATCGAACTAGCGGAAGCAATGCAGCTGGCGTCGACGATGGCGATGGTTGGAGTCATTTGGGTTGTGCAGCTTTGTGTTTATCCGAGGTTTCTGGATATTCAGCCTGATAAGTTTGTTAGGGCGCATTTTCGACATAGCTTTTGGATTGGCGTGATCGTGGCTCCGCTGATGCTGACAGAGCTTATTGCCGCGGTCTTTCTAGTTTGTGCAGAATATGGTGGCTTTGTGCAATGGGTGATTCTTGCGCTGACACTTGGTACATGGTTTTCCACTGCTTTGATTCAGGCTCCATGTCACACCCGTCTTCTGCAGGGATATGATGATGTGAAATGCAGTTTTCTCATACGCAGCAATTGGATACGCACCGTTCTATGGTCGGTGAAAGGGATGCTCGTGTTCGCTCTTGTGTGCGGTTGACCTGAGAATCATTTTCGGATTGATTTACTGAAGATGAATCGAACCATCACCATTTCACTTTTAGTCGGTGTGCTCATTTTTGTGATGTGGTTCGTGGTGTCGTTCTTTTTGATACCTAAATTGACCGAGGTGAAGGTTATGCCTGATCCGTCTATCAGTCCTCCAAAAACAGGTTTGATCGATTCAATCGCTGGATTCATTGCTCCCAAGCCTCGTGAACAGGATCTTAACATGGCTTTGCCTACACCCATTAAGCCTGATGAAATCGGAGAGACGGTGTTCGTTAGCGTCAATGCACAAGGCCACGTTCTATACGGCAAAGGCAAGCAACTCCTGGATCAAGATGCATCGGTTCGAGATTTGCCGCTGCTTAAAGCCGAATTGGAAAAGGCCAAACAGAGAGCTGGAGATAAAAAGGTGTTAGTCACTATTCACGTTGATCCTGATACCGCTCAACAACGGGTGATCGATCTTTTGAATGCCTTAGCTGTGTGTGCTATCTCGAGTGTGACGTTCACGGATCTTATCGAGTAAAGGGAATTCATGCGGAATGAGCTGATGCGAAGCATTGCTATTCTTCAAAAATCAACATTTGGAAATCATCAATCGTCAATGCCTTGGGAGCGTTAGCGACTTCAGGTCTGAGACGAAGTCGTCACAGCTTGGACGGTGCGAAGCAGAGTCAATCAATGGATTTGAGATGCGATCTGGTATTTCAGTATCAAACCTCATTCGCCATAAGCCGGCCGGAGGCGCGGCTCTCGGGTATTACTCAGGCATCAGCAAATTCGGTGGGGTTCCCGCCCAGATGGGATGTTCTGGATCAAGGATATCCTGGCCGTTGAGTTGGGCTTTGCCGGTGTATGTATCGATGGGAAGAGTGGTGACTGAGCTGTCGGTCCAGAGGATGATGGCTTTGTTATCGAATACATCTTTGTCGAATTCGTCTGAGCTGAATGTGAATGGAGCCATGGCAATAGGACGGGGGGCTGTAATCACTTTGGGATGATTATCGATGTAGGCAAAACCGCATTCACCGGGAGCGATGGTATTGTCGCCGGAGATGTTGCCATCGGGTTTTTGGGTGAATACAGATTTCGCGTAGAAGATTTCCTCAGTGGGAACGATACCGCTGATGATGAGTTGGCGGAAGCGGGCGTTAGATGAATCTCCAGCGATGACTGGTGTGCTGGTTTCATCGGCGACGAGTTTTGCGGTTTCTGCATTTGGGTAGCTGCCGTATTCATCGTTGAACTCGAAGAGGGCTAAACCGAAGGTTTTGGCATTAGAGATCGCCTCAGACCGATGGGCTAGTTTTTGTTGTTGCATGATCATTGGGGCAGCGAGGGCAGCAAGTAAGGCGATTAAAACGCAGAGAGCTAAAACTGCGTATCCCGTGATAAGTCCGGCAAGAGCCATGCCGCTGCCTTGTAGTTGTCCCTGCGATTTCTTGATTTTACTGCGTGCGATGTGGCCACAAACGATGGCGGGGATGGCAGTGAAGATAAAGATGAAGCCCGAAATGCCTAAGACCAAGCTTGCAGTCGCAAGTCCACAACTAACGGGTTGCGCTGCCGGCTGATTCACCGGATTGACGCCGAAAATACCGGAAGCGCTCGACAGGGGGATCCAGCTCTCGATGCCGTGATACCAGATGAGGTCGGAACCTTGGTATTTCCCGCTGGCAAGGCCTGCTTGGATTTCTTGAGGGCTGAACGGTCCAGTCTGTTCGTTGTTCTGGGTGATAAAAATTTCCATAGAACCATCCGATGCGAATTAGGGAGGCAAGAGAAGCAGAAAGTGAGGAACGGGGGTGACTCTTTTAAATCAAAAATCAACAACGCTTTGTGAGCAGTAGCGAACATCTGTAATTAGACATAGTCCTGACTGCTTGGACGGCGCGTAGCTGAGTCAATCAGAAATCATCAATCGTCAATCAACATTATTGCGGCGCGCATTGATAATTCGGTTTAATTGACGATTGATGATTGTTGATATGTGATTTTTGAATGAAGAGGCTCTAGCTGGTTGACAGAATGACCAAGCCGTGGATGCTCCTTTCTCTCATGAAAATTCGTCCGTTTACTCCTCTGCTGACTGCTGCTGTGATGGTGGCACTTCCAACTTTTGCACGTTCAGAGGAGACTCCGGGCGCCAAAGCTCCCGCAGCACCTGCTGCACAACCAGAAATCAAGATGCCTGAAACACCTGCCGATGTAGCCGCCGCTCCCGCCGATGCCGTTAAAACCAAGACCGGTTTGGCCTCGAAAGTCCTCAAACCCGGAACCGGCGATAAAAAACCTACCGCAACTGATGTCGTGACGGTGCATTACTCGGGCTGGACGACGGATGGAAAGATGTTCGATAGCTCCGTGAAGCGTGGTGAGCCGGCCAGTTTCCCGCTTAGTCAGGTGATCGCAGGTTGGACTGAAGGTTTGCAGTTGATGGTAGTGGGTGAATCACGTCGTTTTTGGATTCCTGAAGATCTTGCTTATGGTCCAGTGGTTCCTGGAAGTGGTCGCCCGGGCGGCATGCTTTGTTTTGATGTGGAACTCATCGGAATCAAAGAAGCCCCAAAACCACCAGCTGATACCAAGCAGACCCCAGGTGGAGTTGCTTACAAAATTTCCAAAGAAGGTGCTGGTGAAAAGCCGGCTGCCGATAAAGTGATCACGTTTCATTTCAATGCCAAGACCATGGATGGTGAGGTTCTACAAGACAGCCGCCAAGAGCCAGCACCACCAACAGCACCTCTAAACAAGTTGCCAAAAGAACTTGGTGAGCTTTTCGCAGAGATGAAAGCTGGCGAGCTACGTCAGTGCTGGTTGCCTGAAGCGCGCGTCCCGGGTGGATTTGTGGTTGCCGAGCTTGAACTCATTTCGATCAAAGACGCACCACCTGCTCCTGAGGTTCCCAAAGATGTCGCCGCTGCTCCAGCTGATGCCGTGAAAACCGCAAGCGGCCTCGCTTCCAAAGTGATTAAAGATGGCACAGGCAAAGATAAGCCTAAAGCCACAGACACCGTGAAAGTTCACTACTCAGGCTGGACTACCGATGGCAAAATGTTCGATAGCTCAGTCACACGTGGCGAACCAACTTCATTTCCTCTGAACCAAGTGATCAAAGGTTGGACCGAAGGTGTTCAACTCATGGTGGTTGGCGAGAAACGTCGTTTTTGGATCCCTGAAGGACTTGCTTACGGCCCAGTTGTTCCGGATAGCGGACGTCCCGGCGGTATGCTGGTCTTCGACGTCGAGCTGTTAGAAATCGGCGCGGCTAAGTGATTTTCTTCATTCAAAAATCAAAAATTATTAATCATCAATCGTCATTCAAACCGGATGACCAAACTACGTCACTCAAAGATCGATTTACGATTGATGAGTGACGTAGTTTGATTTTTGATTTGGAAGAATTTTACTAATGTCTCTATCCCACAAAGGCTACAAAACCCTCAATCACCGCGATGTTCAATATCGTTGGATGATGAAGAATCGCGTTGGAGTGAATGAGGCGTCCATTTATACCAATGCGGCGGTGGGTGGTCAGGAACTGATCGCTGAGTTACCAAGGATTGTCATGTTGACCCAGGTAACCGAAGCGATTGACTTCGCTAATGCGAATGGCTGGAAACCCAACGAAGCGGGTGTGCCTATGCGCTGCAAGCACACGAGAAAAGGTTTCGTGAGGAGCGGGAGTGTCTCACCCCCTGAGGCTTGAGGGTGTCCTCACCCTCAATATAAGGAATCGACCAGTAAGGCACCGTTAGTCTCATACCGTATAGACGCGGCAGCTCCATAAGCATTCCATCGAAGTGTAAAAACCGTTCAGCCACATGTCATCATGTGTCCAGTCAGGCGAGCGGAAAGGGCGAAGTGGCCGGCAATTCCTTTATTCCCCATATGGCTCCGGCGGTAGGGATCGAACCTACGACCTAGTGGTTAACAGCCACCCGCTCTGCCGCTGAGCTACACCGGATTTGGAAAATGGATCGCGAGAAGCGACGTGCGCGGAAGATGGGATTTGAAGGCCACTTGTTGCAAGGGAAAAATGGCTCTTATTTGGATTTTTTAGGGGGGTCGAATAGATTTTTCACCGCGGAGGCGCAGAGGTCACAGAGGGTCGCAAAGCTGAGGTTGATTAAATTGAGAGAAAATTGAGCTAGGGTTGATGGAGAGTAGAAGATCGGGCCGATGGATGTCTTTCCCTAATAACAAATAACGAATAACCAATCACTGAGCCTCCGGCTCACCCCCCCGCGGCTAGAGTAATGATTTCCAGTTGGTCGTTGGGTTGGATGAGGGTCTTGGGAAAATCGCGGGGGAGGATGGCTTGTTGGTTCAGTTCTACGACCACGGGTTTGCCGGCGAGGCCGAGGGACTCGAGTAAATCGGGTAGGAGGATATCCGTGGCGAGGTCGTGAGCTTGGCCGTTGAGGGTAATTTGCATGGGAAGAGTGAAGGGTGAACAAATCAAAAATCAAAAATTAACAATCATCAATCGTCAATAAATCCGACCGACCAATCCAGTGCTCTACATTTGGGAAATTTGAACAACAGATGGACGCAGATTCACGCAGATGGAAGAGATATCTTGCTATTATCCTTGGCAAAAGGGAGGTGAATGATTCTTATCCGCGTTGATTTGCAGTTATCTTGTAGTTGGTTTTCTTCTGTTTTTGGGAGACGAAATCCAAATGTAGATGCCCTAAATAGCCTTGGCGAAGCCGGATTAATCCGATCAACCAATTCGAGCTGCTACCGCTTTTGATTTACGATTGACTCCGCTCCACTCCGTCCAAGCAGCAAGGACTTCGTCTTAGTCCTGAAGTCGCTAACGCTCCCAAGGCATTGATGATTGTTAATTTTTGATTTTTGAATGAGGAGGAAGATTCAGAAGTATTACCATTAGCTATTTATTCACTTCCACTGTGCCAGTTGTTCGGGGAAGGGGCATTTATCGCAGTTGGAAAAATCTTCTAGGCAGAAGTCGTGGTAGAGTTGGAGTAGGGCTTGTTGATGGGAAAGCCGGCGCATGAAAGGAGCAGCAGTTTTTTCATCGCCGAAGAGGCGAATGGCGGTGCGTTTGAGTTTCTGGTTCGTGGAGGCGTGGCGGAGTTTGTAGTAATCTTTAAAAGTGAATCGGTTTTCGTGGATGGCAAGGGGGATCAGATGGTTGGCTGCGAGTTCAAGGGCGAGGTTTTTGCCAAAAACGGAAATCGCGGTTTGGCTGCGGGCGGAAGTGAGGGTGTGGTGGTATGACCAGAAATCGTGGCGCAGGCTATGGAGGAAATCGACCAAGGGTTTGGTGGAAAACGGAGCGGCGAAAGCAAGTTTGCGATAGGTTGGCCAATGTTTGATGAGTGCGGAAAGTCCACCGACTCTGCGGTGCGGGTGGTTGGCAGGGCGCTGTCCGTGGGTTTTCCATCGAGGGGATTGATTTACTGACAGCTCGTGATTGGGTCGGATTTTCCACCAGGTTTCCCAAAGATCTAACAGATATTCACGCGTTTCATCGGGTGCTAACAGATGAAGATTGGGATCAAGAAATCCGGCTGTGCCGAGTAGTATGGCCTCCGCATCTGCTGAGTTTTTCAAAAGGACGTGGAGTGGTGCGCGTTGCGCGAGCAGGCGCATGGGAAAGGAGTTTCCACCGTAGCCAAGGGTTTCTGCGGTGGCTTGGAAAAGCGCAGCATCGAGGTTATGGGCGTCGGCGATGCGTAGGAAACGCGCGGCTTTCTGTGAGCTGCGACGTATCGCGGCTTCTTGCAGCAGGCGCTCGACGGCGATCTTAGGAATTTTTTTTAGAGGTTGGGTGCAGCGACCCGGAATGGAGATGGCGGTTTCTCGAGATGGAAGGCGCAGGGCTTCGCTGAGTTGGGTTGGGGAAATGAGAAGTTCGGGAACTTGTCGATGGTTGGAAGTGCGGACAAACATTTCCCGTTGGTTCGGCTCGAAGGCGACGTGGAGGATGGTGTTAGAAAATGCGGGGTTGGTAGAGTGGCCGTGCGCTTCCCAATCAGAAGTATGGGTGTCGATTTCAATATCGCCTGTGAAAGGTGAGCCGTCGATCTCAATCGCGGCGTGTGCGAAGTCTGGGCCGGCGCCGTGATTCCATTCGCCGAACTGAGTGATGTGAAGCGAGCGTCCGTCTTTCAGTCGGAATTCCCGACCGAACGCACCCGAAAACCAGAGTGCTTGAAGTTCAATCTCAGGGGGTAGCTTCGGAGCGGCGACTTCCTCGAAGGCCAAGGGAGGGTGCCAGACGCTCTGAAGTAGATACTCGTAGTTCATGAAATTTTGGTAAGGCTCCGGTTAGCTAAAAGAAAAACCGCGAATGGACGCTAATGAACGCGAATGGAATGGTTTCATAAACCATGGATATTCCTTTTTCAAAGGATTGGATTTGCGTTCATTCGCGTTCATTAGCGGTTGAGATTCTGGTTTTAATGGGGGGTTAGTTGGATGTGCCTGAGGACTTTTGAACGATTTCGAGCCATTTGGAAAGCGCTACAGCTTCTGGAATGTCTCCATAAGTTTTTTTTGCAGATTGGATTAGTTCGATGGCGGTGGGGTTCTGGTTTCTCGAACGTTCGATGGAAATCAGTTGGAGATCTTGGCGAAGTTTATTGGGTAGGTCTTGGTAGGAGTTGCGCGCTTTTATCAACCATGACTGGGCGTTTGGAATGTCTTTTTTGGCGAGATATTCATTAGCGAGGCTTTCGGCGATGATGCCCGATGAGAGACTTTCATGGGCGAAAGTCAGTTTGCCATTGCGCAGGGCTTCATCATTTGTCCATTCACGGAACGCAGCGCGAAGGATTCTGAAGTCGCGATCTTCTTTGCGGTTTTCGCCGGTTCCGGCGAAGTGGAGGAAGGGTCGATAGAGCGGATCGCCCAGAGCTACACTTTGCCATGAGTGAACGGGAATTGCGGCGGCTGATGCTTCGGCAAATGTCCATCCTCTGATCAAACGATCATGCAAGATTTCGAGGTGATGACTGTTCTGTAGAAACGGCTCATATACGTTGCCAACAGTTGCTGCAGCACCTCGTGCAAGTAGCGCTGCGGACCAATTCAGGTTGCTATTGGTGAGTTGTTCTGCGCTGAACGAATGAATGTGAATCGCGATGGCTCCTGGGCGGAATTTGAATGATGGATTGAGAAAGGGACCATTAACACTGTGTTCATACCAACCGTAATAGACGGACGCGTCCGTCATAGGGTAGTTTTCAGGAAGGGTTTCCTTAAACCGATCCTTCAAAGTTGGAATGCCGATTTTCAAGTTTTTTGAGATAATATTTTCTAACCATCCATCGCCTTGGGGGAATTTATTTCCGATATCAATGTAGGCCAGACCCCATAGCCCGTGTTTTTCGGTTTCCATGGCATCCGTAATCATTCGTTCGCAAATTTGATAGCTAGGTGCATCGATACGGTTTACCAACACAAGGTGTGGAATCTTTATTTTCGTTAGAGAATGTTGACTGTCGTAAAACGCATTTGGAATGGCGCTTTTATGGGATTGAACATCGACTCCAAATAGAGTTAGTTCTGAATCGACGCTGGCTTGATCCGTGTTGATCATTTGCTGCTGAGCGGGGAGCTTCGCTTGCACGGCATCGGCTGGTTCTGCCTTGATGCGTAGTGGGACTCCTTTCATCAGCACGATGGCTAGTATCTTATTCTCTGTTGGAACTATGATGCCGCTTCTGTCCTTGCTGCGTTTCCACCAATTCTGCTTGGTGAAATGATCGCGCAAAGGTTTTTGCAAGGTGGTTTCATATTCCTGGCGGGAGATATCTTGTTGGTTAGTCAAGGTTAGCCCGAGGATTTGATCAGCGGGAATATTGCGAGCGTTTTGATAAAACTCAGCGAGTTTTTTTGAATCAGGATCGGCCTTGTTGTAGATGACGAGGACTTGGCTGGGATTGAGTTGTTGGGCGTGGACGGTAGAGTTGATGCAACAGAGCCAAAACATGACGGCGATGAAGATACGCAGGGAGGTAGCTTGGTCGCGGTTCATTGCGGATAGAATGAAGAATTGGGTGGGATATTGCAATCTTTAGGGCGGGGAATTTAATTCCAGGGGATAGACTGGCAAGGCAAAGCGATAGAATGCTGTGGGTCATTCGAAAAAGCTGCGGATGACCGCAGCAGTCCAGAGCCTGCGGCGCTGAGGTTGCTATTTCAAAGAAATTCTCAACCCGTCGTAAGCGGGGGAGATGTTTTTTGTTAGGCTGGCGGCCAAAGTGGCGTGATCCATCTCGTGGCTGATGTGCGTGAGGACGGTACGTTTTGGGGCTAGGGTTTCCACAATGGCAAGTGCCTCGAAGAGTGTGAGATGGGTGGAGTGGGGGGCAATGCGTAAAGAATCGATGATAAGAAGATCGAGTTTTACTAACAGATCCATCGAATCTTCGGGGATGATTTTAACGTCGGGTAGGTAGGCGAAGCTGAAACCATTTTGGGTATCGAAACGGTAACCGTGAGTATCGACCATTCCATGGATCACGGGTATGGGATTGATGGTGAGATCGCCGAGGGTGAATGCTTTCGTGATCGTTCGCGGATCTGGTTTGATGTAGCCGCTGTGGGTATTATCGGTCTGAAAGGCCCAGCTAAACATGTTGATTAGAACATTGAGGCATGACTCGCTGGCGTAGAGTGGTAGCGGATCTTTTTTTCCCCAACAAAAGGCGCGGAGTTCATCGAATCCTACAACGTGGTCGAGATGTGAGTGAGTGTAGAGCACGGCATCGATGCTAGTGATGTTTTCGCGGAGCGCTTGCTCGCGGAGATCGGGGCCGGAGTCGATGAGAATTTTTACCTCTGGTGTACTGATGAACAGCGAGGCGCGAGTGCGGTTGTTGTGTGGGTTTGAGGATTTGCAGACCTCGCAGATGCATCCAATAACTGGAACACCGACAGAAGTGCCGGTGCCTAGGAAAGTTAGATATGCGTCGTCAGAAGGCATTATTGAGAAGGAATATTGAACCACGGATCAACGCAGATGAACGCGGATAAATTCAGATCAAACAAGGAAATGATATTGATTTAAAATCATTATCCGTAATCCGCGTTTATCCGCGTCCATCCGTGGTTCTTCTTGAATTTTATCAACCGCAGCAACCGCCGCCACCGCCACTGCCGCCACAGCAGCCGCCACCGCTGTTGTGTTGGGCTTCGGCGATTTCGTCATCGGTCGGCGTGCGGCCTAGTTCGAGGGTCATACCGACGTATTGGCTGATTTCTTTTTGGATGCTTTCAAGTGAGCGTTGTGCGTCCATGAAGCTAACAGCAATTGGATTTGCAAACAGGGCATCGCGGGCGTTTTCGAACGCTTTGATTTCAGCAGCACCGAGTTCGACACCTGCGTGTTGCTTGTGGTGGAGCTCTTCGCCTTTTTCGTGGACGGTTTTGTATTGAAGTTTGGCGGCGTCGTTGGAGAGAAATTTCTCAACATCGGCTTGAAGTTTTTTGAATTCCGCATCGTTTGCGATTTGGTCGCAGAGTTCTTTGGTTTTAGAAATGATAGATGATTTTTCGAGTAGTGCGCTCATGGTGGTTAAAAGTTTTTGGTTCTTAGTTCTTGGTTTTTGCTTAATTTCGAGTGGATGCGGTGATCTATTTGAAGAAATGGAGAATTAGATGAAACAGTTATGTGCGAAGTAGCTTGCACTAATGATGATAAAGGGAGTCAAGAGGATTAAAGCTATTGGTGTGAGTCCTGATTTTGTTTTTAGGGTCATGCGAGCGACTGCGAAATTAAGAGCAGCTAGCGGCTTGGGACAAGCAGGAATTATACGCGAAATCCCTGATTTTCATGAAAAATGGGGGAAATTGCCGAGTGATCAGTGTGAAGTGTTAAAATAAGGGTAGCCCACTGATGGACACGGTTGAGAGTGAGTAGTAGTTCCAGTGGCAGATTGTTCCAAGAACTTACTGGAGTAAAATGTTTGAGTTAGCGTTGCTGAGGATTGTGTGATGGGTGATGAAAACCCCTGGGACGCGGCTGCAACTAGCGCAGACCTCTGAGGGCTTCTTTGGCGGGTTTTTCTAACACCATGTCGGTGATGGAGGAGCGGCGGCCGTCTTTGTAGCTGGAGACCTGCATTTTGCGGAGGGTCCAGACATCGTCACTGACTTTCATGACATCTTCGACGAGAAATTCTTTGAGTAGCTCGTTGTTTTTGGCGTGGCCATGGATTTTCATGAAAGCGCCGAATTTGGTGTGCACCCACAGATAGACGGCGAAGTAATTTCCAGCAGCGTCTGCGGGTTTGCTGAGGCGTAGTTTGTAAGTGTCTTCGGTGCCGACTTTTTCCGTGCCTTCGAGATTCGGATTGGGCCAGTAAAAAAAGCGCAGTGCGAGGTCCTCGTAGGTGAGATCGGTTCCGGCGATGGATTCGGTGAGTTTGGCGCGGGGGAAATCGATTGTCTTGCCATCGATGATTTCGAAGAGATCGTTGTGATCATCGTTGAGGCGGAGGTGAAAGATGCGCCATGCCTTGTTTTCGTAGAATTGGAATTGGATATCCTTGCCCTTTAGGAAAATCTCGATGGGTATTTTTTTGCCGTTGTTTGAGAGGTGACCTTTTAATCCTGTATCGAGCTTGGTGAGCGCGGCACTGAGGCGGGCACCTTCGAGGATACGGTTTGGATCGGGATCCTGGGCATACAAAGAAATGCAGGCAAAAAACAGAGAGGCGGCGAGAGAGAGAAGGTGTTTCATGGCGTGAGCATAGTTGAAGATATGCTTAGGACAACGTTTGGATGAAAAAGATTCAGGGTAAATGGTGGCATCTTACAAATTGGTAGCCCAGCCGATCCCAGCAGGGTTATGGCCCCATGGCTGTGGACAATAAATACCAAAGTAGGTGGCACGTTCCGGAACGCTCTCTGTAAAATCTCCTGTTAACGATATTCAATTGGGTGGCTTATCAGTTAGTGGGGTCATCTTTCCAGTGGATGAAAGAACTCCAGCTGTCGGTGCGGGTTTGATAAAATTCCTTTTTCAGGAAAAGTTGGCGCTTACCGGACAGGAGCGATTGTCTCGGGTATAGATGAAGCAAACTAGATTAACGCTGAACTAAGTTACGCACGTAGCTCACCCAATCCGCATCCGATCAATCGCTGACGCCACATCAGGCACTCGGAACATCATTGGGGCCAGATGCGGCGTTGAAATTAAGGGGTAATTTCTGCTTTTTTATGGTGGTGAGGGTTGTCTCATTTTAACATTTCTTTCAATTTCTCATCTCGATCGCTTTCAAAAACAGCTTTTACTCCATCACCTCTGACCTGCTTAGACTGTTTCTCAAAAGTCCGTGCGGGAAAGGCCGAGTCTGCGGGCGCACGAGTTCAAGGCGTGATGAGGGCGTGAAAGCCAGCCTTCACCGTTCTCCGTATTCGGAGAACGCACACTGTTTGGCCGGAGTGCAACGTAGGCAATAAACATCCACAACCGACTTGTCCGCCATAGCCCGCAGGGCGACGGCGGAAGAACAACGCAGAAATCGGCGTTCGCAGGCCGGAACGTTCAAAATACCTCCCGCGAAGCGGCATGAAATCCAAACCAAAAAATCCCCTTTGCTGCACGGACTTTTGAGAACCAGTCTAATCCTTCATTTGCTAGATTAGCCAGATGGAGGGGTAGTTCTAAAGTAATTATCACATGAAACCGCAATACGAGACGGTTTACTGCCGTAAGCTTGTGTTTCGTCGGTTTTTTGGAGAATTAACTTCCCTTACCGTCGCTCTCTAATAGGATTACCGATATTTTTTAACGTCCAAAGTGCCTACCAAAATCTTTATACTTCAAACTCTAGCGCTTGTGGCGACTGCCTCTACAGTCTTTGCCGCAAGCCCAGATTTCGTCGACGATATCCAACCGATTCTGGAAAGAAACTGTGTTCGCTGCCACAATGCAGAGAAGACCAAGGGGGGACTTCGGATGGATACCTACAAATCGATCATGCAGGGTGGCGATACGGCGGACGCCATCGTACCGGGTAATCCCGCAGCGAGTGAGCTACTTGTCCGAATTCACCTCCGCCCCATCGACGAAGGCGTCATGCCTGACGAAGGCCGCGCATTGGATCCAAAAGAGATAGCCCTATTAAATGATTGGGTGAAAGCAGGTGCTCCATGGCCCGAAGGAGTCACGCTCACGGAACAGAAACCCGAGCCTGTCAAACGTGTCTCCATTCCCGCACGCACCCCAGAATCCGCTACCGATGCCGCAGCCATCCTCGACGATATTCTCCGCCGCGAGAATGAAGAATCAGAATCCATGACTACAGGTACGGTTGATGACCTTGTATTTCTCCGGCGCGCAACCATCGACCTGATCGGGCGCATCCCAACAACTCCCGAAATCCGCGAGTTCGAGGCATGGAGTGGTGACCGTAGAGAAAAGCTCGTGGACAAGTTACTCGCTCATCCCCGCTTCGCGGACCGCTGGACCATTTTCATGGCAGACATGTTACGTATCCGATCCAGCATCGAGGGAGGCAATCAATTACTCGCCTTCATCAACAGCTCCATCGCTGAAGCGAAACCTTACGACATCATGGTGCGTGAACTCATCGCTGCATCTGGCCGCGCGAACTCCAATCCGGCTGTCGGATTCATCCTTGGAGATGACGCGAACCCAATGGAACTCGCGGCAGCCACCGCCCAAGTCTTCCTCGGAGTTCGCATCGGCTGCGCCATGTGTCACGACCATCCATTTGACGATTGGGAACAGCGGGACTTCTACGATCTCGCTGCATTTTTTGGAAAGACCCAAAAGGTCGGAAACCAACGCATGGGCACAGTTTATACCACTGAGGGCAGCAAGATGACCGTGCTCTGGCCCCCCGAGGACAAAGCGAAACCGGAAGAGCGTGAGCCTGTCAGCCCGCGCTTCCCTTTCAAAAACACAAAATATGATTCTACGCCAAATTACCTCACTCGATTCGAAAAGCTCCGTGAGCAGCAACAACAAAAATCCATCGGAGGGAGTGGAACGGAATCACTGGACGCCTTGCTCGACGCCGTGAACCCAAGCGCAGGTAAAAAGGCAGATCCAGTTCTCGTTGAGGCAGAAAAAGAAAGCCGCCTACTCAATGTGCATGGAGACATCTACCGCACCAGTGAGCTACGCGAAAAGCTTGCCGGACTGATCACTAACCCACGCAATGACTTCTTCGCCCGCGCCTATGTAAATCGCGTTTGGGCAGAAATGATCGGACACGGCTTCGTCGAACCGCTGGATAACTTCTCTCCCTACGCAGATTTGCATCACGCTTCGACCCTGGATTTCCTGTCTCGTGAATTCGTCGCAAGTGGATACGATCTACGGAGCTTGATCCGCATCATCGTCCTTTCTGATACTTATCGACGCGCTCCTCTCACCGCAGACATTCCTCTTACCGTCCGCGAGAATAGTGAGCGTAACTTCACCGCCGCTCCTCAACGCCGCATGCTGGGGGAAGTGCTTTACGACAGCATCGTCACCGCCGGACATCTCAAAGATTTCAAATGGCCTGCAGGCGCAAATATGAAAGAAGTAAGCAGCGAGATAAGAGTGCCGACTGGCGAGTATATAATGGTGGAAGGCGGAGCGCCGACGCCGGAGATGCAAACAGAGAAACCCATGGTTCGAAATGATGGCTATGACTTGGAGTCTTCCTTAAAACTCGATTTCAATTCCATCCTCACCCCCAAGGAAGCATCCGAGCTCGAAAGGATGCGTAAAGAATCCGACGAACATATCAAAGCTCTCGAGATGGCTGCAGCGCAGAAAGATGAGAAGCAAAAGGTGATGAAATACACCACCAAAACCGTTACCAACAAAGTTGATGATAATCCACGTTTCGATAGCGCGATGCGAATGGCAACTCCCGCTCCCCCTGCACATTTCCTGAGAGTTTTCGGTCAACCTGAACGCGCAGGCTTAGGCGAGTTCCGGGATTCATCATCTTCATTGCGTCAACAATTGATGATGCTCAACGGCAGGATGACACACGAAGCTTCACGAGTCGGCTCACTGGAACCCATCCACCAATTGTTAGAAAAAGATGAGGCTGAAGCGATCGTCTATGCTTACCGAGAAATCCTAACCCGGCCTCCCACAGAGGAGGAGAAAACCTTCGCCCTCGCGCTGCTCTCTGAAGATCCCCACGAAGGTATGGCCGATCTTCGTTGGGCGCTCCTTAACTGCAACGAATTCCGATTTATCCCATAACTGAGAAATATCAAAACCCAATGAAAGCCTGTAACGATTATCAGTTCACCCGTCGCCGAATGCTGAAATTATTCAGTGCGTCAATGCTTGGTATGCCGATCAGTCGCCTGATGGCAGAGACCGTTCGCGGCCAAGGTCATGCAGAGCACGTCGTCCTTTTCTGGAACAGCGGCGGCATGAGCCACCTCGACACGTGGGATCCGAAGCCGGGCCGCAAGGTGCAGGGCGAGTTCAATCCAATCAAAACATCTGTGCCAGGAATGGAGATATCAGAAATTTTCCCGCAGCTCGCAAAGCAGATGCACCACGCCTCGCTGATCCGCTCAATCGCAGGAACCAACGGCGATCACGGCCGCGCTCAATACGAACTTCAGACCGGCTTCAACCAGTCACCGAACATCCTTCATCCCGGCATCGGCTCTATGGTGGCGCATGAGCGCGAGTCGCTCGGCGATCTTCCTGCTTTTGTAAGCATCAGCGGCCAGCCCGCCCGCGCCGGTTATCTCGGCCAGCAATGCGAGGCTTATTATGTAGGGAGACCCGGTGATAAAGATCCCTATCTCGCATTTCCTGAGGGCATCAGTCACGCCCGCGGAATGCAGCGCTTACAGGTGCTTGAGAGAATGAACGCCCAAATATCAGGCAGCCTCGGAGCCACTGAACTTAAAGCTTCTGAGACCGCTCTTAAAGACGCAGTCGCGCTGATGGAGAGCCCAGCCTTGAAAGCATTCGAGCTCGACGAGGAAAAACCACAGACGATAGCACGATACGGTGACACAGAGTTTGGGCGTGGCGCGCTACTCGCTCGTCGCCTTGTAGAAAAAGGTGTCCGTTTCGTGCAGGTGAACCGGAGTGGATTCGATAACCACGGCAATATTTTTAACGCCATGCGCGCCCACGGCAATGCGATGGATCCGGGCATCGCATCTCTGATCTCTGATCTCAAAGCAAATGGCCTTTTGGAAAAAACTTTGGTCATCGTGCTCAGTGAATTTGGACGCACCCCACGTATCAACGACGGCGGCGGACGCGACCACTGGGCTCGCTGTTTCAGCTGCATGATGGCCGGCGGTGGAACCAAAGGCGGAACGATCATCGGCGCCTCCGATGAAGACGGCATGGAAGCTGCCGAGCGCCCCGTGAAAGTCCACGACCTCCATGCGACTCTCTGTCACGCACTTGGCATCGACCTCAACAAGGAAGTCATCACCCCTCAGGGCCGCCCGATGCGCCTCATACAAAAAGAAGCCACCCCGATCCGAGAGCTTTTCGCATGAATAGAAAATCCGCGTCCATCTCTGCCCATTGCGGGTTCCTCTGTTTCTTCCTTTCAGTAACTCTCGCATATTCTCAAGAAGAGAAAGCCGAGCGAGGTTCGATCATCGAGGATCGTGCTGCGCGCAAGTTGATGCAAGCAGGCGACGCCCGACTTGAAGTTGGAGAGAACGAAAAAGCGTTAGAGATCTGGGAGTCCGTGATCGAGCGCTATCCTCGGAGTGTGATCCGCTTTGAAGCACACCTGCGCCTCGCCGACCACTTGCTGGAGGTGACTCGTGATTTCGAAAAGGCACGCCTCCACTACGAAGCTGCGGCAGGCGAGGATAACGATGACGATGTGCTCCGCGCGCATGCGCTATTATGCATGGGTCGCTGCTTCTATGAGGCGGGAAATTACGGGAAATGTTTCACGATGATGCGGGACGTTATCGAACGTTTCCCCAACGCCCAAGAAGTTAATGAAGCCTATCACTACATTGGCCTTGGCCATTTCAAGCTCGGTCATTACAGCCGCGCTATCGAAGCACTGGAGAAAGTCGGCACTGCCATTTCTGCGGAGGACTCGAAAACTGAAAAAGTCGAAGCAGGTAAACGGCTCTACATAAAACTCGACGACCGAGACTTCGCCATACTCGAACCAGGCACGCAGATCGGCGTCACCTGCGTCACGAAAAACGGAGATAAAGAAACCGTGCTCTGCGATCCTGTCGGACGTCATCCTCGTCTCGCTCTGGGTAGCATTCCCACACAATCCGGAACCGCTGTCCCAAAAAACGGCATCCTAGAAGTCCGCGGCGGCGATGTCGTCAGTATCACCTACACGGACGCACACACCGCAACAAAAGCCTTCAATCAACAAATTACGAAGCAGGTTCAGGTAATCGGAAATGGATTTGCACGCCTCACCGATGGATCCTTCCAACAGGACCTGCAAGCAGCCGTGATCGGAAAGCCTTTGCATCTTCAGGTGACCGATGCCGACCGCGATACCACTGCCGGCGCCGATGAGCTGGAGGCAATTGTGCAAATTTTCCGCCGTAAGACAGGCGAGGAAATTGATGACGAAGTTGCTAGTGGAGTAGCCAGCGGCGAGTTAACCGAGGGCCCTGATGGAGAGGATATGAAAACTCAGATCGATCCGATGCTACTGCTCCGCAGCGTGCCGGTGACACTCCACGAGGCGGAGCAAGCGGGCGTCTTCCGCAGCGCAATCCCGTTGCTTTCTGGCACAGCAGATCGCTCACTAACTGGTGAACCCGGCCAAGTCATACGTCTAATTTACCGCGACGAACTTCACCACACGGAAGGCACGCTCATCCGCACCGCCGAAGCGAGAATCATCGAGGGAAATCTCGGCGAGATGCGAGTCACGAAAACCGAAATTAACGACTCTGAACTCCGCTTGAAAACTCAGCTCCGCACGGCTTCCGCGCTCACCGAGGTGGGCAACCATTACAAAGAGTTCGGCCTTAATACGAAAGCTGATTTGAAATACACAGAGGCACTCGACGTTTGCGAAGAACTTCTCTCAGAGTCTAAAAAAATCGGTGGAAAGCTGTTAGAAGAAACTTATGTTCAGCTATGGCGGATCTACTTTGCCATGGATCAGCTGGAGCTCGCTCTCGGGATGAGCCGTAAGTTACTCGCCGAGTTTCCCTCCAGCGCGTTCGTCGATGAGGCGATGCTTCAGCAGGCAAACGTCGAACGCAAACGAGACAATTTTATAAGGGCGATCAATCTCTACGCAAGCGTCGCTAAAATTCCTAACAGCCCCCTACGTGGTGAGGCGCAATTTCAAATTGGTGAGAGCTATGAAGCAATGGCACTCAAGGCAACAGGTGGCGAGGCCCCGAAGCTTTTCGAGAATGCCTTCGTTGCTTACCAGAAAGTCTATGAGCAGTTTCCGGATTCTGGAAGAGTCGGCGACGCCGTGGCAAAAATGGCCGCTTTCTATTATCAGAAGGAAGACTATGCACGGGCTATTGATGTCTTTGAAAACGTGCTCTCCGATTATCAGGATGCGAATTTCCTCGATGTGATTCTATTCAACTACGGGCGCTGCCTCTACAAGCTAAACCGCAAACCTGAGGCACGGAAAAAATTTGAACAACTCATGGACAGCTATCCGGAAAGCGAAATTTCACCGGAGGCCAAGAAAATCGTCGAAGCCCTCAAAAAAGCAGGATTTTGAAATTACCTACCCAACAACTTGCCGCAATCATCCTCCTCTGTTTGCCTCCCTACGCAGCCACAGCAGATGAGTCCGCTAACCTTGAAGCCCGCCTCAAAGAGACCGCCGAAGCATCACAGACAGGTGCTGCACTGATGCTGCAACTCATCGACCTTTACAAAAAGGACGGGCAAGTCTTTGGCTTAATACGCACTGCATCGAAATTTGCGCGCTCCCAACAAGATCACCCGCGCCGCGCCGAGGTTATGCTGAACCTGTTAGATAGTTACGCCGCCACCGCTCGGCATGACGACATCATCACCTCAGCTAAGCAATTTTTAGAAATCCTACCCGACCACGCCCTTGCCAACGAAGCAAGAGATCGGCTTGCGACCGCCTATGAAAGGACTGGCCGAGCAACGCTTGGAGCATCCCAACGAGCCGCAATTTGGCGCAACGGCGAATCCACCGAACAAGGGCTTCGCGCGATGCAAACTTGGAGCGTAACTGACAAGCCGCAAGCGCACTCCGAAGCGACTTCACTCGCAAGCGAGATGGTAACGAAAATCCCTCCGGGTTCCTTGCTTTGGAGCCTTGCGATCCAAGGCATGCAATCCGCCATACGCTGTGAAAAGTGGGCAGATGGTTTACAAATCGCGAAGACTGTGGCGAAACGCGGTGGGCAGATCGACTCACGTTCCGCGCAGCAGATCGCGTTCCTGCAAGGTCGCTGCGAAAGCCAGCTCGGGCAGCACTCAAATGCTGTCGCATCTTTCAGAAAATCGCTGACCGATCAACATTCTGAAGCTCATCGGTATTTGATCGAGGCGATGATTGCCGCCACGGCCAAGCCTCCTGAGATCGAGGCGGAGGCACGGCGTTACCTCGCTGCGTTTCCTCGCCGAGATGATAGATATAATCCTCTAGCCCGTTCCGCAAAAGTCGCTGCCGAGGCCGGTGACACCGCCCGTGCTTTAGTCATCGCGAATGATGTGATGCAGAATGATGTGAACACTCTAGATATCTCCCGTGCATACATCGAATGGTGCGGAAAAGATCACCAACTCGCAGCCAAAGGACTGCTCAATGCATTAGAAAAGAACCCTGCCGGAGCCCCAAAACTGCGCGCACTATTAGTCCTCGATGTTTATCGAGACCGCATGAAAGACGTTTCGAAATCGAGAGAGATGGCCCGCCTTTTCCTCGCTGAATCGCCCTCGGAGGAAGGTTGGACGGAAGAGGTTGTGAAGTTTCTCTACGATTCAGCCCCGTCTAACGAGGCATTCAATGAAGACCTAGCCGCAGTGATCGCGAGCGCTAAAACTTTTCCCCATCTCGCAGGTTTCCAAGATCGAGTTTGGAATCCCGCTCCAGCGGACAAGGAACGCAACCGTGTGTGGCAGATAGCAAAGAAAGACTACCTCGGAGATTCGGTAACAAAGCTCTGGCGCCAAACACTAGAGAACGGCGGAAAATCCGGACAAGCTTGCACTGAGTTACTCGGAAAAAAAGGATCATCAGAAGTTCGTCACTACCTACTTGCTCGTCTTGCCTATGTTTATCGTCATCATCTTGGAGGAAAATCCAGCGAGGTTTCCGCAAAGCACTACGAGACTTTATGTAAAGAATTTCCCAAAGATCTCGAAGCAGCGGAGCGCTGGCTGGAAACATCTTTTCTAACAGGAAAGGAAATGCAGCTCGCTGCCGCTCGGCACCTGCTCTCATTCACTCCATCCGCTACACATCCCGACACTTGGATCCGTCTCTGCAATATCAAAGATGAAACCATTTTACGCAAAGCATTACCTTGGATCACCGAGTCATCGAAAAAGAGCGACTCCCCGCTGTACCACTCACCGCAAATCGGCGACATCATGTCAGAGATCGGCATGAAAGTAGAAGCCGCTACTTGGTGGCGCTCACGTATGGATCTCGATCCAGGAAACCGCGATGCCGTTTCGTGTGCACTTAAATATGCGGACACGATGAAAACCAATGAAGTGCTGCGTTTTCTCATGCAGCGTTTTGAGACATCCACCGATCACCAAGGCATCTACGCAGCACAAATCGCGGATCTAAATTTCAAAGCAGGTGACTTTGCCTCTATGGAGAAAATCCTGACCGCATCACATGCAAGAACCGAAAAGAATCCTTTTCAGTCATCCAGCATGAGCGAGTGGCCGGCGCGTGGATGGCTAGAAGCCGCCCGAAATTCAAAAGAGATGCCGGACGAAACAAAAACCCGCGTTTATCGCATGATCCGAGATATCAAGGCCGGCAGACTCAGCGCCGAAGCTGGCATGTTGTTGATCCCTTCTGAACCTCACGATCTCGGACGACTACTCAAAACTCAGAAGTTAATCTTAATGGCGGAACCTCATCATGAATCATGGGACCGACTTTTTCCATTTGCGCAAACTGCGATGGCTCGGGAAGATTACACGCTCGCTGCAGCGATCATCAATGGCCTACTCAATTCGATCCGCTCCGTCGGTGAAAAACAAATGGCAGACGCCCGAACGCTACTCCGCAAAGCCTACGGAAAAATGGGTAGCCTCAGCGCAGATATTCCCGCCGATAGCCCGATCGCCCCGCTGCTCCAGATCGTTCTCCATCTCAGGCTCGGAGAGACGGAACTCGCAGAAAAAGCTTACTATCAGAACAAGGAATTATTCGACGCCCACCGTGCTGAATTGCCTGTTGAACTTCTCCTATTCGGTGCGGAAACACACATCGCTCAGGGCACTCCAGAGGATCACGAACGAGCGGAGGAAATCCTTCGCGGTTGGCTAATGAAATTCGGTGGAGCTGAAAATGTCGATGTGCGAGAGAAGGCAAGGATCCAACTCCTGCTCGCACGTAATTACCAGAGCGCCAAGCAATACGATATCGCCCGCGCCGAGTTCACGACCGTGCTCAATATCCACAAGGATCAGCCAGAGGCGATTGAGGCAAAGTTCGGCATCGGCGAAACCTACATGGCGCAGAAGGTCTACGATCAAGCCTCGGAAATTTTTACTGACCTAGCGGAAAATCCTGTCCCTTCCGTGGCGGTCCGCGCCAATTTCCTACTCGGCATCCTCTCACTCCGCCAAGATGATAACGATGGAGCTCGTCGCATCTTTCTATCCGTTCTCGACAATACCCCAGACTCAGAACTAGCAAACGAAACGCTCTACAATCTCGCAGAGGTCTACGGCATTGAGCAGCGTTTCTTGACTCAGTTAGAAACGCTACGGACAGTCGGGCGGCTCGGCCAAGAATCAAAACAGTGGCAGACACCAGGAAACGCGCTACCCATCGTGGTCCAGGATCCGGATCTCGGCATCAGTCGCGGCGATACCCGCATTCCAGTCGTCGTCCGCACCGAGCCAGGCAACGACTTGGAGAAATCATTTCTTTCCAGCGGTGGAGCGGGAAAAGGAATTTTTCTATCAGAAATTCCTACCGAACTCGGTGAAGCAAAACCAGGCGACGGCGTATTGCAGGTCACCGGTGGTGATGTGATCACCGTCGACTATCCAGAGGATTTCAAGAAGCAGTTTCAGTTCGAGTTTCTCGGCAACACCCGCCTACGCATTGCCTCTGATGGATCGCTGGAAGTCGCGAGCAGCGAGATTATCAACAAGCAAGATGAGTCATTCACTGACACGTTGAAACAAGAGGTTGAGGATGAAGACGACGACGAGCCAAAGCCACGCGCCGCAACTCGCCCCGACAATCAGATCAAGCCCGGTAATTTCATCTATGCGCAGATCAAAGACGGTGACCGCGATCTCACCGCGGAGCCAGATAAGATCGGCATCCGACTGACCGCATCCAGCGGCGACGAGGTCAGGATGGAGATCACTGAAATAAGTCATCATGGCGGTGTTTTCCAAGGCGCGATCCGCACTGGCGAACTTCCAGCGGGTGCTAAGGCATCTGACTCCGCACTGGATCACAGTCCGTTGATGTCGATAGATCACGATCCAGTAACCTCATGGCGAAGCGAGCCTGACGGAGCTGCGCCGAAATCACTTTCCGTGGATATGAAAGAGCTGCGGGCGGTCGAAACGATCACACTAACTTCACCCGAAGCAACCAACGAAGCGCCAATCAGAATGCGCGTTCGCGGCAGCAACGATGGTCGGATGTGGTTTGATCTCGCTCACTTTCCCACTCCACCGGAAGTGCAGGCGATGAATTTCTCCGATCCAACGATGCAACTGCGAGTTTATAAATCTCCACTAAGCTCTATCCGTGAAACTTATACTTGGAACGAAATTTTAGAGATGACGGCCAAGAACAAGCCAACAGATACGACTCAGGTAGAAACGCTTTCTTGGGAGATTCCTGAGCGTGACGAGGATGCTTATTTCCTCATCTGGTCAGGCCCATTGGTCCAGGAAAGAGATGGAGCAATGCGGTTATCCGTTTCCGGAAAAGTCACCGCGATTATGCTCGATGGTAGGCTCGTGCTCGCACCCGGCGTAGGCGGTCGCACCGTCGATGTCTTCGCCAGTCGAGGCATTCACAAGCTTACGGTATACTCCATCGCTACACCTAAAGAGAAGGCGGTTGAAGTTCTCCGTGCGAGAGAGAATCTAAAATCAGCCGACGTAAAAATGCATCCTTTTGCTGCATCTGACTTCGATCCAAAAGCGCTTCCCGGATTACCCAAGATTGAAAAACCCGAGATTGGTGAAATCACACAGAAAGATCATAACTGGATTCTAAAAACTAAGGCACGTGAGCTCCGTCATATCGACTTTGAGTTTCTCGAATACCGTGGCGAGGCCATAGCCGTCAGCAATGTCGAGATCTCCGGAGGCGGAGTAAAGCACATTCCACCGGTCGAAAATGTGCTGGAACTCGCAGATAACGACATTCTCGAACTTGCACCCGGCGACACAGTGAGAGTTTCATATCTCGACGAACTCACCGCAGGCGGAAAACAACCTAACCGCCTACTTGAGAAATTGCTAACTGCCACTTACTACAATGGTAGTATCACACCCATCTCTTACGATTTTGCAAGGTCTGGCGATGGCAGCGTGCAGGGCTCTCGCAAAGAGCTTTTACGAATTGAACCCGGCGAGCGCATCGTCGCAGAGGTAGTCGATTTCGATCTCGATACCGGCCTCGGTCGCGATACCGTTGAAGTCACAGTCCAGCTCAACGGTGAAAATCCTTTCAAGGTTCTCGCCACAGAATCAGGGCCATCTACTGGAGTCTTCCTTGCGGAGATTGACACTGCCGCGGAGATAGACGGCAACAAGCTGGTGGTGAAACAAGGAGACAAAGTCTACCTACGCTACCGGGATACCCAGAATACTTTTCCCGGCCATGCTTCGGATCGTGAGGCCGTCGTTTTACTCAACCACCCCACTGATGGACTTGTCAGAATTTTAGAGAGTGAGGCTCCATTTGGCAGAGAGCCTGTCATCATTCCTGCTGCTGTAAACGCTCCTGCTGATCACGTTGGAAAAGTCGAATACAGGATGCCGCTTACAGTGGAAGTGATCGATCCAGATCAAGCTAAAGACTCTAACAGCACCGTGACCGTCGAAATCACCACCACTCAGGGAGCAACGGCGATGGTCGAATGTAAACTTTCCCGCGCATTTGCCTCAGCCAATGAGACGCTTGATGAGTCTCGCAATCCTGCGCTTTTCGAAGGCCGCTTTGTCGGGCAAATTCCTCTACTACTGGGTGAAACCATAACCACCGCTAAACCATCGGCGCCAGAGGATTTAGAGACAGAGAGCGACACTAACAAAGACAAGAGCACGCGCCTCGTTCTAAACTCGCTCGGCAATGATATTTTCACTGCTAGATATCAGGATGTTTCTCGTCAGACCAAGCTCGAGGCGAAGGCTTCGCTTGCTTCCGCTGCTAAGCTTCATATCACCGATAGCGAATATCTTGAAGACGCGGAAATTGTCTACGTCGGAACGAAAATCTACCTCCTTCTTGAAGACCCAGATCTTGATATTTCACCCGAACGCGACAAGGCGCTCATTCTTATCCTCACAGAGTCCGGTGAGGACGAGACCGTAGAAGTCGAGGAAACGCTGAGCCACAGCGGAATTTTCAGCGGCTCTTTCCCTCTTGTCGCAAGCACCAAACCGGTTAAGAGAAATTTCAAAGGCGAGATTGAATGTAATTTCGGAGACGTAATCACTGCGGGTTATCTCGACAACGTCGAACAAACTCCGGACGGTTTGACCATCATCGAGCGAAAGATCCCAGTCGCCATGGGAACCGATGGCGAGATGGCTGCTTTCAGTAAGATTTTTAAAAACGAAGAGCTCGCAATTCAAACGCAATTCCACATCGCAGAGAGTCAGTTCGAACTCTTCAAAGGACATCGTGCCCTCAAGGACGAGGAAGAATCAGCTAAAGATCTCGCAGCCGGAAAACGGGTTCTACGTCAGTTACAGGAGGATTATCCTGATCCGAAATACGCGCCGCGCGTCGCTTACCTACTCGGTCAGTTCGCGCAGGAAATGAAGACTTGGGACGAGGCGATCGCCGCCTACAGATCCATCGTCACCAACCACCCCGAGCACCAGCTCGCTGCTGACGCGCAATACAAGCTCGGCCAGTGCTACGAAGAGGCAGGCGAACTTGATGAAGCGCTTGAAGCTTACGTGACTCTCGCCGCCACTTACCCGAAAAGCCCGCTCATCGCCAATGTCATGCTTCGTATCAACGAGCATTTTTACACCAAAGAAGAATATGCGGTAGCTGCCTCAGTCGGCACGAAATTCATTGAGCGTTTTCCTAACCACGAGTGGGCTCCCAAGATGGCGTTCCGGATCGGCCAGTGTTATTTTAAATTGGAAAGCTACGCAAAAGCAGGACCCGCCTTTGATGATTTTGTAAAAAGCTACTCTGAGCATGAACTCACGGCTCAAGCCCTCTTCTGGGCTGGCGAAAGCTACAGGTCAGGCAAGGACATTCCCGAAGCCTTCCGCCGCTACAACCGTTGCCGCTGGGACTTTCCAGAATCCGATGCTGCGAAATACTCCCGCGGTCGACTTGCACTCCCAGAACTACTCGCTCAGTTTGAACGCGAAGCCAACCTTAACGAATGAACATCACTACACATCACACCCTCGCCGCCGGTTTCCTCGATAGTGGAGCGCTCAATCTCCTAATCGATGGTGGCGTTTTCATGTGGCCCATCCTAGCGCTGATGATCCTCGGCATCGCCGTGATCATCGAGCGCTACCGCAGTCTCAAGCTTCTGGACACAGATGCTGAATCACTGCGTGAAGAAGTCATCGCGCTGCTTTCAGAAGACAAGGTTGAGGAGTCACTTGAGCTTTGCGATGCCGCCCGCGGACCCGTACCTGCGGTGCTTTCAAATGGCTTAAGAAAATACCTCGTCCTGCGGCGGCTCAACTACGACCCCGCCCAGATGGAACAACAGGTCATCAAGAGCATGGAAAATTACGGTGTGAATATCGTTGCTGCGCTTGAGAGACATCTCCCCATTCTCGCAACCATCGCCTCAGTTGCACCCATGCTTGGCTTCCTCGGCACCGTGCAGGGAATGATCGTCGCTTTCGGTGACATCGAGGCAAATATCGGCCAGCAAAATATCGTCCAGGCCGCCGCTTCCGGAATTCGCGTTGCCTTGCTCACCACTGCCTTCGGCCTCGTGGTCGGGATTCCCGCTTACATGGCTTTCAACTATTTCACCGGAATCATCAACGACTTCGTGCTCCAAGTGGAGTCCTCGGCAGCGGAGTTAATCGAGGTCGTAACCCTTCGCCTGACACTCGACAAAGAGAAATCATGAAACTGAAACGCAGAAAAATGTTGGTCGATCCGCCCGCTTGCGCGAGCTCGGACATCGCCTTTACGCTGATCATCTTTTTCCTAGTCTGCGCCGCGGTCCAGCCAGAGACGGGTATGTCTCAGGCACTCCCGAAGACCGAAGAGAAATCAGACAAACGTGATCAAAGCCAGAATCTCGAAGTTTCGATCACTCCTTCCAGTATCGTTTTGAACGGCAGCCCTCTGCAGCTACCCGAGTTTGCTCGACGCATCGCTATCGAATTAAAAAGTAAGATCCGCGAGGCCGATCGCATCGTCATCGTAAAAAGCGCTCCAGACACTCCTTATCCAGCTTGGATCGGGGTCTCCCGAGCCATCGAAAGCGCAGGAGGCATCTTCACTCTTGAACTAGACAGTGAACGAACCATTCAGGTAAAATGAAACTGCAACGTAAAAAACTCACCGCATCAGTGCCATCGTTCGCAATGGGCGACATCGCTTTCTTATTACTTATTTTCTTCGTGATCCTTGCCCGCGCCCAAGACGACAGTCACATCCAGTGGCAACCCGCACGGTTAGATAAAATCAAAATGGCGCCGGCCCCGCTTGCCAGTGTCGTCATAGACACTGGCTCCAAAACTTACCTCGACGGGAAAGAGATTTCTGCTGAAGAGCTAGCCTCGAAACTCTCAGCTGTGCTCGGTGACGCCCTGGCTGGGCAGCGTCACGTATTTCTAAAAGTAGACCGCGAGGCCAAGGCGGCAGTCTTCGAACCTGTGATCGCCGCGGTTAGTGAAGCCGGGGGCGACCTTATCCATATCCTCGAACCTGAGGATGAACCCACTCAATGATGAAAAGTAAATCTAACAAAGACACCGAAACCCGCACATCCATGGCAAGCACCAAGGCCGACCTACGTGAGCTTAGGGATAATTCCCGCGCTACCGTCCAAGAGATCCAGTCGTTCCTCCGCGAGCTCAAGGGCAAAGGACCAAAGGAAATGTTAGGTGTCGTCGCAGCCAGCAACCTATTTCGTTCCGTCATTATTTCCGCATCTCTAGTCGCAGGTGCTATCTTGTTGTTTACGGCTATCCCTTATTTCGCGGGAGACGATGAAAAGAAAGCCCAGACGCAAGCGCCCGTTGTAGAAAAGCAAGCGCCACCCAAAGTCGTTGAGACTGCCCCAGAAAAAGTCGTACCAACCTCCGCGGCCGATCCGCTATCCTCTCTCGGTGTCGGCGAAGAACTCTCCGCACCACCTAACACAAATCCGCTTGAAAACAAAGGAGACGACTTCCTTAAAGATCTCGAATGATGGATATCCGCAGGCTTTGGGAAGCATTTCAGGATCATGTCCGCAAGCCGGTCGTGCTCACTGGGATCTTCGCGGTGTCATGGTGCTTCGTCTGGCTCGATGCACATGTCTGGTTCCGCTTTCCGCCGTGGTTTCACGCACTCGCTTTCCTCGCCGCCGCTCCACTAAGCTTTTACTGGATGCTTCGCTTTCGAAGCCGCTCCATCGTGTTGCGCCGCGCAATTCTAAGCATCACCTACATCCCTGCTTGGCAGTTCTTTGCGCATTTCCCCCTCGTCTTTTCCGCCTATGCTCTCTCCGCTTCGTTCTCTGGGGCGGGCGCGTTCGGAGCATTCTTCATCGGTCTCGCATGGGCTGTCTGGTGGATAGACCGCGAAACAAAACGAATGGCCACTGCGGACAGCCAAACCCGCACTTGGGATCCACGCAGACTCGCGGCGTGGTATTTCGGCAGAAAAAACCCACGCCTGCGCCAATCGGTTTTCACCCTACTAACCTACACTCTGCTCTTCGGGCTTATCTCGCTGGTGCTCACGCGCCTGACCGGTTGCTCGGTGTATGAAGCCCCGCTCGGTGGCGGAGAGCAAAAGCAGCTCCGGCAGGTCGTCAAGATTCAACGGGTGATCAAGAAAAAGTTTGTGATCAATCCCTACAGCAGCGTGCTTTTTAACCCACCGCCAATCGATGATGTGAAGCTAAATGTGCTCGAGGTCACTGAGCATCTCTATAAGATCGGACAAGGAAAAGGCGATGCAGCGGGCTACGCCACCGGCACCGCTCGAGGCAAGGTTCGCTTCATACGACTGAAATACGATGGTGGAGATTGGGATCAGGACATGGCACGCGGCTCCGACCTAAACCTCCTGACCGAGTATGGCATTCGCCTTGGACAAAAAGTAAACGATCGGCCAGAGCCCATGGAGATTGCTCGCCTCAACGCATTTCCCGCGCGCAAAAGCCCGCCCATGGTTTATATGACCGGGCAGCGCGCCATCAACCTCAGCGATTCGGAAATCAAAATCCTGCGCACTTACCTATTGGAACACCACGGCATGCTCTTTGGCGACAACGGCGGCAGCTCGAGTTGGGAGGGACAATTTGTCGGGATGATGAAGAAAGTCCTGCCTACTGTAGAGCCCATCAATGTTTACCTCGATCACACCATCCATCGCATTCCCTACGCTCTGCCGCGGTTGCCCATTGTCGCGCCGCACGGCCGTTCTAATGCGCTCGGTTGGGTAGTGGACGGACGGCTCGTCGTTTATTATCATCCCGGCGATATCGGTGACGCCTGGGCCGACGGCCACTCGGGAGTCCCACAAGAGATCTGGGAGTCCAGCTACCAGCTCGGTGTGAACATCATCCACTACGCTCATTCCGAATATAACAAATGGCTCGAAAACACCAAAGAATGACA